>JBBRQR010000006.1:0-23753 GCA_038226115.1 Sphingomonadales bacterium
ACGATCTGGACGATCGGCAGCTATCACAACATCTTCCGCGTCGGCGGCGCACTTCAGGACATGGGTTTCTGGGTGCTCAACGACATCGTTTGGCGCAAGGCGAACCCGATGCCGAACTTCAAGGGGACGCGCTTCACCAACGCCCACGAAACGCTGATCTGGTGCGCCAAGTCCGAAACCGCGCGCTATACCTTCAACTATCAGGCGATGAAGGCACTTAACGAAGATCTGCAGATGCGCTCCGACTGGCTGCTGCCAATCTGCACCGGGGGCGAGCGGATCAAGGTCGACGGCGTCAAGGCGCACCCGACGCAAAAGCCCGAGGCGTTGCTGTACCGCATCCTGCTTGCCTGCACTCAGCCCGGCGACATCGTCCTCGACCCGTTTTTCGGCACCGGAACAACGGGCGCGGTCGCGAAACTGCTCGGGCGGCGATGGATCGGCATCGAGCGCGAGGAGAAATATGTGCGCGTTGCGGCCAAGCGCATCGCCGAGCTGCTGCCGCTGTCGGGCGGCGACATGGCAGTCACTGAATCACGGCGCGCGCAACCACGGGTGGCGTTCGGCGCGCTGGTCGAAACCGGATTGATCCGCCCCGGCGCGTTCCTGACCGACGCCCGCCGCCGCGTCCGCGCTCGCGTCCGCCCCGACGGCAGCCTCGATATGGATGCCGTCACCGGTTCGATCCACCAGTGCGGCGCAGCGGCGCAGAACGCACCCAGCTGCAACGGCTGGTCATATTGGCACGTCGAGGACGGCATGGTGCCGATCGAGGCGTTGCGCGAACGCTACCGCGCGGCGGCTTAGAGTCGGTTAACAATGCTCCGGACGTGCCACGGCGCCCCGCGATCGCGATAATCAAGACACGGCCTGAAAGTGTCGGAATATCTTACACATCGAACTAGGCGACGAAGCCCAAAGTGTTATTTTACAATAGGATAGGCATTTGGCCCGGTCCTTGCATCTCTACACAGGCGTAGTTTTTCTACTTGGAGCATTTTATGAAGATTTTGATGACCGTCGCTGCCGCCGCCGCGATGTTGGCGACCGTTCCTGCCACTGCAGTGACCGTAATTGGTGCGACGAAGATCGAGATCACCAACGCTTTTCCCGACTATCTTCAGGTTGCCGAGCTTCAGGCGTTTAGCTTTGGCGCTACAAACGTCGCACTGACGTCGAACGGCGGCACTGCGACGGGTTCGTCAACGTATGCCGGGTTCAGCTCGCCCGACAAGGCGATCGATGGCAACACCGGTGGCAACTATTATTCGGACACGATTTTCACCTCGGCTGGTGCTGGCAGCGGTGAATTCCTCGATGTTACCTTCGCCGCGACGAACCTGTCGAGCATTTCGATCTTCGGTCGGACCGATTGCTGCAACGATCGCGACCTGTACAACGTGACGATCTTCAACGCCGCCGGTGCGACGTTGTTCAGCGGTCAGGTCGATGCACGCGGCCAGACCGGCACCGTGACGTTCGATCCCGCCATCGTCCCCGAGCCGGCCAGCTGGGCGATGATGGTTCTTGGTTTCGGCCTCGTCGGCTTCGCCGCTCGTCGCCGCTCGGTCGCCGTCGCCGCCTGAAGCAGCGGTTGCGAACAACGAATGAGGGGCGGCCCGCGAGGGTCGCCCTTTTTCGTTTCAACCGTCGCAGTGCGTTTCGCCGTTGTACGTCGCGGGCGATGGCGACATAGTTCAGCCATGAAAATTATTGTTCTCGCGCTGCTGCTGGCCACCCCCGCACTCGCCGTGCCGCCCACGCTCCTTCCGGCGATCACCCCCGACATTCCGGCGACGTTCGCTAATCCGACCGTCGCCGCCAATGCCGATTTCACCCGGCGCGAGGTCGAGATTCCGATGCGCGACGGGGTGACACTCCACACCGTCATCGTCATCCCCAACGGCGCGCACGCCGCGCCGATCATCCTTACCCGCACTCCGTACCATGCCGACAAACGTGCCGCGCGCAACGACAGCCCGTCGGTCGTCGCGACGCTGCCGCAGGGCGACGAGGTTTTCGCCGCCGCCGGGTATATCCGCGTGTTTCAGGACGTTCGCGGCAAATATAAGTCGGGCGGTGATTACGTCATGGTTCGCCCGGTGCGCGGGCCATTGAACCCGACGACGGTCGACCACGGCACCGACGCATGGGACACGATCGACTGGCTGGTCAAGCACGTCCCCGAATCGAACGGTCGCGTCGGTATGATCGGGTCAAGCTATGAAGGCATGACCGTCCTGATGGCGCTGACCGATCCGCACCCGGCGCTCAAGGTCGCGATTCCGATGTCGCCGATGGTCGACGGATGGAAGGGTGACGACTGGTTCCACAACGGCGCGTATCGCCAGAACAGCTGGCATTACCACGCCGCTCAGACCGAGGTGAAGGGCGACGGCGACGGCATCGCTACTGGCATCTACGACGATTACGACGCTTACCTTCGCGCGGGGTCGAGCGGTGATTTCGCGCGCAAATACGGCGTCGCCGACCTGCCGTACTCGGTCAAGGTCATGCAGCACCCGGCGTATGACGGCGTCTGGTCGGGGCAGGCGCTCGACCGAACCCTCGCGGCGCACCCGCCAAAGGTGCCGACGATGCTTGTCGTCGGGCGCTGGGATCAGGAGGATATCTATGGTGCCTATGCCGTCTATGCCGCACTCAAGCCGCTCGGCGTCGCGCCGGTGCATCTGGTCGTCGGCCCATGGCGACATAGCGGGGTCAATTACGACGGGTCGAGCCTCGGACCGCTCCATTTCACGGGCGATACCGCGCTCGAGTTTCGTCGCGACGTGATGCAGCCGTTCCTCGATCACTACCTCCGCGACGCCGCTCCTGCCGCCGACACGCCGCCAGTGTGGAGTTACGAAACCGGCGTCAACAAATGGCGGCGGCTCGCGAACTGGCCGCAGACGGCGGCGCTGAGCCCGCTGTACCTCCAGGCCGGGATGGGCCTTGCCTTTGCGCCCGCCGCAACGGGCCATGACGATTATGTCAGCGACCCCGCGCACCCCGTTCCGTTCGTTCCCCGCCCGGTCCGCATGGCCGACGCCGCCGTATGGAAGCCATGGCTCGTCACCGACCAGCGCCCCGCCGCCGCGCGGCCCGACGTGCTGACGTATACCGGGGCAGTGCTGACCGCGCCGGTGCACATCGCGGGCCAGACGATGGTCGATCTGTTCGCGAGCACAACCGGGTCCGATGCCGATTGGGTCGTCAAGCTAATCGACGTCTATCCCGATGAGGTGGCATCGCAGCCCGAAATGGGCGGATACCAGTTGCCCATCGCGCTCGATATCTTTCGCGGACGCTACCGCACATCGCTGGTGACGCCGAGCGCGATTCCCGTCAACGTCGCCGAGCGGTATCGCTTCGCCCTGCCGAACGCCGACCACGTTTTCCTCCCCGGCCACCGGATCATGGTCCAGATCAGCTCGAGCTTGTTCCCGCTGTACGATCGCAACCCGCAGACGTTCGTGGCCAATATTTTCGACGCCAAGCCCGGCGATTACAGAGCGGCGACGATGCGGGTGTTTCGCGGCGGCGCGATCGCCAGCGCGGTTGAGTTGCCGGTCGTCGCCGACTGATTGGCACCGGACAACGCCGCGCGCTCATGGGGACTGCGCGAGTTCCGGCGAGGGCTGATCGACTCACCGTGCCGGTCCGGCATAATCGACGGTCTGCGAGCGGTCCGCGCCACGTTCACCCCGAAAGTTAAATCGTGACCCCCGAAGCCGTCGAGATGATGTTCGCCCGATTGAGCGCCGGCAACCCTGCCCCGGCGACCGAGCTCGATTATGTCAACGCCTTTACATTGCTTGTCGCCGTCGTCCTGTCGGCGCAGGCGACCGATGTCGGTGTCAACCGCGCGACGGCTGGGCTATTCGCCCTCGCGACGACGCCGACGGCGATGGTCGCGTTGGGCGAAGATGTTATCCGCGACCGGATCAAGACGATCGGCCTATTCAACACCAAGGCGAAGAACGTCCTGGCCCTCAGCGTCGCCCTTATCGCTGACCATGGGGGCAATGTGCCGCACGACCGCGACGCGCTCGAGGCTCTCCCCGGGGTCGGGCGCAAGACTGCGAACGTCGTCCTCAACGAGATATTCGGCGACGAGACGGTCGCCGTCGACACCCATATTTTTCGTGTCGGCAACCGCACCGGCCTTGCACCTGGCACGGCGCCGCGCGCCGTTGAAGACGCGCTGATGGCGGTAATTCCAGCGGCTTATCGCCGTCACGCGCATCATTGGCTGCTTCTGCACGGGCGCTACGTCTGCCTTGCCCGAAAGCCTCGCTGTGGCGATTGCATCATCGCCGACATCTGCGCCTTTCCGACCAAGACTGCGGTGTAAGGCAACCTATTTCCGGTCCAAGAGTTAAGACGGGGTTCAGTAGCGGTTGCGTACTGTGCCTAGGTAGTATTTAGTTGTGTTGCTTTCCTGATCGTTTTTATCGGGGTTTACGATGAAGCGGTGGCTGATAATTGTCGGGTTCGTAGGCGTCGCAGGATGTAGCGGGACGGTTCCCAGCCATTCGCCGGTTACCACGACGGTAGTGGCTCCGGTGAAATCGGCGGCTGCGGCTGCGGCAATATCGTGCGTCGAACTCAGCCGCATTCGCGAAGCGCGCGTCGTCGATGATCGGAACATCGATTTCTACGTCGGCAACCATGAGGTGTTACGGAATACGTTGCCTAATTCGTGCTCGCAGCTAGGTTTCGAGCGAGCATTTACCTATTCGACATCGCTCAGCAAACTATGCTCGGTCGATATTATCACAGTCATTATTCAGGGCGGCGGACCGCGTACCGGGGCGAGCTGTGGCCTAGGCGCGTTCGTCCCGTATACGCCGGTTCCGAAATAGCCGACTGGCGCACGCGCTTCGGCGCTGCTAACGTCATCTCGCGCACCCGTAGCTCAGCTGGATAGAGCACTGCCCTCCGAAGGCAGGGGTCGGGGGTTCGAATCTCTCCGGGTGCACCATTTCCTGACGCTCACGCCACGTCGAAGGTGACGACCAGTTGTTTGGCGAAGCCTCGATCCTTACTCAGGCGGCCCCTCGCTCCGGCAGCGCGGCGCAGATCCTTTTGGATCAGCAATGGCTTGAGCATCCGGTGCAGCGTCGCGTGGTTGATCATGCGACCAAAGCATTCGTGGAGGCCGTGGCCGAAGTGAAGATAGTCGCGCGCCGGTCGCATGGGGTCGAAGCGTTGGGGATCGGCGACGCGGCGTGGATCGAACATCGCCGAGCCGAAGGCGGGCAGGACGGTCGAACCTTGCGGAATACGCCGTGCGCGGGGCGTGCCGGCGGCGACAGTGTAGTCGGCGAGCGCGGTGCGCTTGAGGCCCGGCGGCAGCGGGTCGAAGCGCATTGCTTCGACTACGATGTCGTGCAGCCTGGCATCGTCGTCCGCGCGCGCCGCAGCGGCGGCGGCCGCCAGCCAATCGGGGCGACGCAGCAGTTGCTCGAGCGCCTGCGGCACGACCATCGGCGGCTGTGGCGGCCCGCCGACGATCATGCACAGCAATAGCGTGCGGATTTCGAGGTCGGAATAACCGGACTGGCCCCCGGCTTGCGCGACAAGGCAGCGCGATAGGATGTCATCGCTCGACGGCGGGGCGGCTTTGCGTCCGGCAATGGTGGCGTCGATATGGTTGCGCAACGCGGTGCCAAAAACATCGCCCTCGGCAAGCCACGGCGCATCGCTGACCGAGCCGGTAAACTGGAATTCGAACAGTCGCGATCCCCACACGTCGAGCCGCCCATTCGTCGGTTCGGGCACGCCGAAATACGAGCCCATCAGGTCGAACGCGACGCGGCGGATCAGGGTCACGACCTCGACCTCGCCCCCCGACGCGGCAACGATCGCCGCCGCCCGCGCCTCGGCCTCATCGCCAAGGCGGGGCAGGTCGTCGGCGCGGACGACGGCGCGCGCGGCGGCGATCTGGGCGCGATAGTCCGGCGTATCGCCCATGCCGAGGAAGAACGGCGCGCCGCCCGTGATGATCTTGAGGTTTTCGTGATACAGCACCGTGAACGCATGGTCGGCGGCGAACACCTCGCGGACGTCGTCGTAGCGCGTCACCATCCACAATTTGCCGAAGCCGGGGATCGGCCACACACGCCGCGCCGCCGCCATCACCGTCGGCGCGAGGGTGATCGCGAGCGAGGCAATCAACGCCTTGATCCCGCCCGGTCCCGGACGGAACGGCGAGGTCGAATCGAGGATCGTCACAATAGCGACAGATATTTGAGCGCCGGCATTGACGGCAGAAAGAAATATTCGCCGCCCGCCATCTGAATATAAGTGTCGACCTGCGCCGTCCGGCGCAACGGCGTTTCGCGGATCGTCATCGGCCCGGCCGGGCCGAGCAGCGGATCGGTCTCGCCAAACGACGTCGCGAAACTGGTGTTGAGCAGCCACGTCTGCTGGACGAACTCGAACTGTCGCGCGATATCGGTGTTCAGGCACATGAACAGCAGGCCGCGATTGGCCCCGTCGTCGACGCACGCATCGGCCATCTTCGGGCCGAACTTCCGTCCTCGCCGCAGGATGCGGTGGTTGTTCGCCGCCTGCAGCAATTCCTGGCGGCTCTGGGGCGTCGGCAACGGGGCGAGCGCGTCGCGCGGGTTGGCGCGGCGGACGTGGCTGCCGACCGGGCAGCCGACGCCGTGCGGGTCGCGTTCACTGAACAGATAGCCGCTGTCGGGCAATCCGTCGGCTCCGGGTTTAAGGAAACCGCTCGGGCACAGCAAATGGCCGTCGCGCCCGCGTCCGACGATGCGTTCGGCGAGCCAGTCGGTGGTGATATGAGTCGCCCCCGGGTCGGCGGCGCGCATCGCGGCGGCGTTGGCAGCGATCGAGGCCCAAAAGGCGGCGACGTCTTGTTTCAGCTCGCGGACGACGAGATAGCTGCCGTTGATGCCGAAATCGGCGAAGCCCTCGGCGAGCGGGTGATCGCCCAACCCGGCGGCGGCAGGACGCGGGTCCTGCTGCGCCGGTCTCCCACCGATCTCCCGCGGGACGACGGGACCGGGGGCGGGCTCGCTATGGCCGTTCTGATAGCCGATCAGGATTTCGCCGAGCGGGACGCCCTGGACCGGATCCTTCGCCGCTGCCGCGCCGTCGATCAGGACGAGCCCCGATTCGTCGACCGGCAGCGCGGCACCATAAGGGGCCGGTTGCGACAGCCCGTCGGCAAAGCCGAAGTGTTCGCGGCTGATCCCTTGCTTTTCGACGTCGAGGAGCAGATCGAGTTCGTGGACTGTGGCGACCCCGGCGGTGGCCAGTGCCGCCTTGACGTGCCCTGCCCATGTCACCGCCATCGCCTCGTCGCGCTCATATAGAAGGAGCAGCGCGTGAACGGTTATCGGCGTTGCCGTCGCCACTTCGGCCTTCTCCTCACCGGCGACGGCAAAGGGGTCGAGGGTCGGTGGCGCGATGCGGGTCGGATCGCGCAGCGGAGTGTTACCGCTCCACTGCGGCCCCCCGGGAACGACCGTTTCGAGCCACTTGCCCGCGCGGCGGTCGCCGAGGTGGCGCAGGCGATCTTCCTGAAACATGCCCTCACGAAAGGCGCGGTCGAACGAAGCGAGCGCGGCCGCGTCGAGCCCCATCCGCGCGAGCCCCGACCATGTCAGCGCCAGCGCCGCCGAACGCGACTGCCCGGGGTCGGGAATGCCGTCGCTGACATCGACCACGGTGTTGAGCGCGGCAAGCCATGCTCCACCCTTGACGTCGGGAGTCCAGCCGAATTCGAGGAACAGCGCGCGCCCGAACGGCAGATCGCCGAACCCGCTGGCGACGATGCCTTGCGTGACGCCCTTGAGCGGCGGCGCGAGCTTCCAAGCGCCGCTCATCGCTTGTCGCTCATAAATCCAGCGCCCATGCGGTTGCTTCCCGTTCGGTCATGCTTGTCTGGCGCAGGCCCGTTGCAATGCGATAATTGCGTTCAATCTGATCGACGGTCAGGTCGCGGTACGCGCTGTACCAGAAGCGGCTGACGGTGCGCGAGGCGAGCGCCCATGTCTTGAATTTTCGCCCGTGGCTCGCGCCATCGAGGACGAGCAGTCGGGTGCGCGGAAAACCGACGCCGGCCCCCCACGCCAGCGTCAAACCGGCGTGCGACTTTTCGATAAAGTCGTCGAGGTAGCTGCCCCAACTATGGTCGAAATTGCTGAAGAACAGCAGGCGGCTACCGTTGTTCAGAAAAGCCCAATGCGCGAAATGCACCGTCCGCATACTGCCGAGATAGCCATCGGTCGCAATTACGCGAAGAACGAGCCCAAGCCCGTAATGCCCGGCGCGAATGACGACCGACCGCAGGATACCGGGCTTGATCAGAACGATCGAGCCCATGTGGTTCTGCATGATCCAATCCTCGCGCCGGACCATTTCGCGCAAGACCGCGTCGTCGATCGGCGGGGCATCCTGGCTGCTGTCACGCAACTCGTTCCACCGCAGCAGGAGAACGATCGCGGGCACGGTGACGACAACACTGATCAAGCCGAGCGCAACCGCGCGCACCGTCTCGCGCACCACCGGCAACAGATCGGGAGCGGGGGCGAGCTGGAGCGCATAGGCGATGATGCCGACCGCATGGAGGGCGAAAACGAGCGGCGACAGAATGAACACCGCGACGACAACATAGGCGACGACACCGATCAACAGGATCACGAGCCGGTCGGGCGGAAGCAGCCTGAACTTAACGCGATTGTCGACCTCGGTTCCGGTCACCGCGTGGCGGTAATACCACAGAAACGCGAGGGCGGTCCCCGCCATGACGGCGGTAACGGAAAGATAGACCGGCGTGCGGAGCAACGGCGCGAGCAGCGTCCCCGGCAGCGATAGCGCAAGCAGCGTCAGCACGACGAAGCGGATCAGCCGCAGCCAGTCGACCACGCGCTCGCCCCGCGTGATGCGGGGTTCGGCGGGGACTGCCAGTGTAAGGAAGCGCGGTGCCAGCGTCGCGCGCAGCAGGCGGTGGACGTCGGTCGCCGCCCCGCCGCGATACGGATCGGGGCCGGTGCGCGGCGCGTCGAGCTCGGCGCGGGTAGCGATAAACAAGGCATGTTCGTCGATGATACGGGCGCGCGACAGGCCGCGGTTGCCGTGGTGGAAGACGCTGGGCGGCTGCACCTGCGCTTCGAGATAGGCGACGACGGGTGCGGCGGGGTTGCCGGTCGCCGCGTCGTACAGATCGCCGGTGCCATCGAACGGACGCTTGCAACAGCGGACCATCGGGCGCAGCGCCTCGCCGAGCAGCGTCTCGATCTGGCCCCAGAAGACTCCGGCGGGGCCGTCGAAATTGACCTCGATGACAAACATCGGGTCATAGTCATGCCCCGGAAAGACGCTCATCGACATGAAGTGCAGCGTCGGCACAGCGGTCAGCAGGCGAGCGAAATTCGGGCGGGCAGGGTCGCCGGCAAGGTCCTCGTCATGCCGCAGCGCATCGATCAGCGCGGTCAGCCGATCGCAGCTTTCGGGCTTGACCTCGAGCGGTACGCACAAAGTGGTCTGGCGCATGTTTCGCCCCCGCGTTGGGTGCAGAACATGCCACAGAGGTGCGACGGTGTCACGCAGTGCCATGTCGTGAGATCGGATCTGAGCGGGCGGCGAAGGTCTACTCCGCCGCTTCGTCGAGTCCCTCCGGCGGCAGGTTGTGGCCGAGGAGGCGTAGCAGGTCGGCGGCGGCGGTAACGAGGTTGGTGCCGGGGCCGTAAATTGCCGCTGTCCCGGCGGCGCGCAAAAAGTCATAATCCTGCGCCGGGATGACCCCGCCGGCGACGACGCGAATGTCGGGACGGCCTGCCCCGCGCAACGCCGCGATCAGGTCGGGGACAAGGCTCTTGTGGCCCGCAGCCAAGCTCGACGCGCCGACGATGTCGACGTCTTCGGCAACCGCGAGCGCCGCCGCTTCACCGGGGGTCTGGAACAACGGCCCGACGGTGACGTCGAACCCCATGTCGGCGTACGCGCTGCCGACGACCTTTGCGCCGCGGTCGTGGCCGTCCTGCCCCATCTTGGCGATCAGGACCCGTGGTCGTCGGTCCTTACGCGCGATAAATGCGGCGATGCCCGCCTGCACACGGGCATAGCCGGGGTCGCCACCATAAGCCGCGCCGTATACGCCGGTGACCATACGGACGATGGCGACATGCCGCCCGAACACATCCTCCATCGCGCTTGAAATCTCGCCAAGGGTGCACCGCGCGCGTGCGGCAGCGACGGCAAGAGCGAGGAGATTCGCATCGCCTGCCGCGCCGACGCGCAGCGCGTCGAGCGCCGCTTCGGCCATCACGGAATCGCGCGTTGCCCGGACATGGGCGAGCAGCGCGATCTGGCCGTCGCGGACACTTTCCGAATCGACATCGAGGATGTCGATCGCATCGTCGGTCGCGGGCTGGTATTTGTTGACGCCGACGACGACCGTCTCGCCGCGATCGACCGCCGATTGTTTCGCGGCGGCCGCCTCCTCGATCTGCAACTTGGGGTAGCCGCTGGCGACGGCGACGGTCATCCCGCCGCGCGCCTCGATATCCTCGATCATCGCCCACGCCTTGTCGGCAAGCTCGGCGGTCAGGGCCTCGACGTAATACGACCCGCCGAGCGGGTCGACGACGCGGGTGACGCCGGTCTCCTCGGCAAGCACCAGCTGGGTGTTGCGCGCGATCCGGGCGGAAAAGTCGGTCGGCAGCGCGATCGCCTCGTCGAGCGCGTTGGTGTGGAGCGACTGCGTCCCGCCGAGCACGGCAGCGAGCGCCTCGACGGTGGTGCGGACGACGTTGTTATACGGGTCGCGCTCCTGCAACGACACGCCGCTCGTTTGGCAGTGCGTGCGGAGCATCAACGACTTCGGATCCTTCGCGCCGAAGTTTGCCATGATGCGTGCCCACAGCGTGCGTGCCGCCCGCAGCTTTGCGACCTCCATGAAGAAGTTCATGCCGATGGCGAAAAAGAACGACAAGCGCGGCGCGAACGCATCGACGTCGAGCCCGCGCGCCTGAGCCGCGCGAACATACTCCATGCCGTCGGCGAGGGTGAACGCCAGTTCCTGCA
The DNA here is from genome assembly GCA_038226115.1 of Sphingomonadales bacterium. Classification (GTDB taxonomy): domain Bacteria; phylum Pseudomonadota; class Alphaproteobacteria; order Sphingomonadales; family Sphingomonadaceae; genus Polymorphobacter_B. The sequence continues at coordinate 11,068 of JBBRQR010000006.1, forward strand.
GCTGCGTCGCACCGGCTTCCTGCATATGATAGCCGCTGATCGAGATCGAGTTGAAGCGCGGCATATTGGCGGCGGTGTACGCGATGATGTCGGCGACGATCCGCATGCTTGGCTCGGGCGGGTAGATATAGGTGTTGCGGACCATGAATTCCTTCAGCACATCGTTCTGGATCGTGCCTTCGAGCTGGTCGGGCGTTACGCCCTGCTCCTCGGCCGCGACGATGTAGAAAGCGAGGCACGGGATGACCGCGCCGTTCATCGTCATGCTGACGCTCATCTTATCGAGCGGGATGCCGTCGAACAGGATCTTCATGTCCTCGATGCTGTCGATCGCCACGCCCGCTTTGCCGACGTCCCCGGCAACGCGCGGATGGTCGCTGTCGTAGCCGCGGTGGGTGGCGAGATCGAAAGCGACCGACAGGCCTTTTTGCCCGGCGGCCAGATTACGCCGATAAAACGCGTTCGACGCTTTGGCAGTCGAGAAACCGGCGTATTGTCGGATCGTCCACGGGCGACCGGCGTACATCGTCGCCTTGACCCCGCGCGTGAACGGCGCGAACCCCGGAATGCCGGGATCGACGTTGGCGGTGTCGGCGGCGGTGTAGAGCGGTTTGACGACAATGCCTTCGGGCGTGTGCCAGTCGAGGCCGCGGCCCTTGGTTTCCTTCGCCGCCAGCTTCGCCCAATCGTCGATCGTCGTCATGCGCGTCTCCCAAACTCTCCTATACGCAGCCCGAGCCTGCAATAAAATCGGCTTGGCTCCTCAAGGTGCAGTTGATCCCGTCGTAAACCGAGAGGTGATCGCCGCCCCTGCCAGCACCCGGACCGTTGCCAACGAACTAATCCGTCCCCGTGCGACCCTCGTTCGGCCGTGGCGCGTCGACGAAAACGAAACTCCGGCGGCGGCGATCGGGCGAATCTTGCTGATGAGCATGTGGGAACGCCTCGCCGACGGTGAGATCGAATGCGTCGACATCTGTCTGCGCAGCGGCGCGGCAATTCTCGACATCATCGCGCTGCGCCTTCGCGGGCCGGTCGCCGAGGCATCGACGAACCGCGACACATGGACCCATGCGTTTGCGCTCGACGACGTGGCGATGGTGCGCGGCGTCGGCTTCGGACGCTTCCGCGGCTGACGTCTATTCCGCCGCCAGCATGGTCGGCATGTGGCTTGTCGCCAGTTCGAGCAGGCGCTTCTCAAGCGTTTTCAGTCGCCCGGCGTCGTCGATTTTTCCGCCGGTGAGGTCGGTCAGATAAAACACATCGACCGCGCGCTCCCCGTAGGTCGCGATGTGCGCCGAATGGATCGCGAGGCGCGCAGCGAATAGCGCATGGGTCAGCGACCACAGCAGCGCCGGGCGATCGAGCGCGTTTACCTCGACGACGGTATAGCGGTTCGACGCCTTGTTATCGACGAGGACATTCGGCTCGACGCGGAACGCTTCCGCTCGCCGTCGCGCGAGCGGGCGCGCCGCCAGCCGGTCGGCGAGCCGGACCTTGCCCGTCAGGACATCTTCGATCGATCGCTTGAGTCGGGCGAGTTGCTGGGCTTCGGCGAATGGTTGCCCCAGCGGGTCGGCGACGATGAAATTGTCGAGCGCGCGCCCGTCGCGCGTCGTGTGGATGCGGGCATCGAGGATGTTCGCGCCGCCGAGCGAGATCGCCCCCGCGATCCGATAGAATAGACCCGGATGGTCGCTGGCATAGACCGTGACCAGCGTCGTCCCCATCGCGGCGTCGACTTCGGCAGTGATCGACAAGGCGGCGTTGGCGGCGTCGGCGCGTTCTACAAGGATCGCGTTCTTGAACAGCACGTCGGGCTGTTCGGCAATCCAATAGGCGTCGGCGTGGCGCTTGGCATAGGCCGCGAACTCGCCCGGCGGCCACTCGAGTTCGACCGCCAGTGCGGCCTGCTTTGCCGCGATCCGTTCCTGCCGCCCGGTCTGCTTATGACCGAGACGCAGAACTTCTTCAGCCGAATCGTAAAGGTCGCGGAGGAGCTGCCCTTTCCAGTTGTTCCACACGTTCGGGCCGACCGCGCGAATGTCGACGACGGTCAGGATCAGCAGGAGGCGCAGCCGTTCGGGCGACGCGACGACCTCGGCGAAGTCGATGATCGTCTTGAAATCGGCGAGGTCGCGCTTGAACGCGGTCGACGACATCAACAGGTGGTAGCGGACGAGCCACGCCACGGTGTCGGTTTCGCCGGGGCTGAGGCCGAGCCGCGGACACAGCCGCGTTGCGATGTCGGCCCCCAGCTCACTGTGATCGCCGCCGCGCCCCTTGGCGATGTCGTGGAGCATGACCGCGACGTACAGGACGCGGCGCGACACGATCTGGTTGATGATCGCGGTCGACTGCGGATGGTCGGCCTTCAGCGCGCCGGTCTCAATCCGCGCGAGCAGGCCGATCGCCCGGATCGTGTGCTCGTCGACCGTATAATGGTGGTACATATCGTACTGCATCTGTGCCACGATGCGCCCGAAGTCGGGGATGAAGCGCCCGAATACCCCCGCCTCGCTCATCCAGCGCAGCACCGCCTCACACACCGGGCTGGTCAGCACGTCCATGAACAGCGCGTTGGCCCGCGGGTCACGCCGGATCTTTTCGCCGATCAGCACGGCATCGCGCCCCGCTTGGCGCATCGCGAGCGGATGGATTTCAAGCCCCTCGCGCGCGGCGAGGGTGAAGATTTCGACCAGGCGGACGGGATCGTCGCGGAAAAACGTGTCGTTCGGCACCCCGATCCGTCCGCTGCGCGCGGTAAAGCCGTTCAGCTTGCGCGGACGGCGAACAAGCTTGGGCAACCACGTCGATTTGCCGAAGCGGTCGTCGAGATGCGCGAGGAACAGCCCGGTCAGGTCGCCGACGTGGCGCGCCATCAGGAAATAATGGCGCATGAAGCGTTCGATCGCGCTCATCCCGGCGCGCTCGGTGTACCGCAGGCGGACGGCGAGTTCGCGCTGGACGTCGAACGTCAGCCGCTCCTCGGCGCGTCCGGCGAGGTCGTGGAGATTGCACCGCACCGCCCACAGGAAATTCTCGGCGCGGACGAACTGACGTAGCTCCTGTGCGGTCAACAACCCCTTATCGACCAGTTCGGGAACCGACTGGACCTGATAGACATATTTGCCGATCCAGAAGAGCGTGTGGAGGTCGCGCAGGCCGCCTTTGCCCTCCTTCAGGTTCGGCTCGACGACATAGCGGCTGTCGCCCATCCGCTTGTGCCGCGCGTCGCGCTCGGCGAGCTTGTCGGCAATGTAGGCGCGTGCTGTGCCGGTGACGATTTCCTTGCGAAACCGCACGCTGGCCTCGTCGTACAGCGGCTGGTCGCCCCAAACGAAGCGCGCTTCGAGCAGCGCGGTGCGGATCGTCAGGTCGGCGCGAGCCATGCGGATCATATCGTCGAGCGAGCGTGTCGAATGGCCGACCTTGAGGCCAAGGTCCCACAGGAAATACAACATCGTCTCGATCACCTGCTCGCCCCATGCGGTCTGCTTCCATGGGGTCAGGAACATGATGTCGACGTCGGAATACGGGGCCATTTCGCCGCGACCATAACCGCCGACCGCGAGCAGGCTGAGCCGTTCGGCAGCGGTCGGGTTCGGCTTGGGAAACAACGTCGCCGTCGTGAAGTCGAAGATCAGGCGGAGGAGTTGATCGGTGATGAACGCGCCGCTTGCCGCCATTTCGAGACCGCGCGACGAGTGTTCGTGAAGGCGGCGGCGGAGCTCGGCCCGCGCCTCGGTCAGCGCGGTCCGCAGCACGGCGGTGGCGGCATCGCGCGCGCCATTGCCATGCGGGATCGCGCTGAGCTGGTCGGCGACGATGCGGCGGTCGATCAGCTGCCGCCGGTGCGGGATCGTGTCGAAGCGTGACATGCGCCCGAGATAGGGGCAAATGCCGGACGGCGCCACACCCCGAGGCGCGGAGATCTTGACGATGCGTTACAATCCGCTCGGTCGTACCGGCCTGTTCGTGTCTGAATTGTGCCTCGGCACGATGACCTTTGGCGGGACGACGGGCATCTGGCAGGCGATCGGCGGCCTCGGCGATGCGGACTCGACCGCGTTGGTCAAGGCGGCGATCGATGCCGGGGTGAACTTCATCGACACCGCCGATGTCTATGGCGCCGGCCGGTCGGAGGAGATCACCGGTGCGGCGCTGAAAACACTCGGGATCAACCGCAGCGAAGTCGTCGTCGCGACCAAGGCATTCGGCGACATCGGCAAGGGACCGAACGGGCGCGGCACGTCGCGTTATCACCTGATGAATGCGGTCGATGGCAGCCTCAAGCGGCTCGGTCTCGACCACATCGACCTGTATCAAATCCACGGCTTCGACGTCGCCACGCCGATCGAGGAACAGCTTCGCGCCCTCGACGCGATCGTTGCCTCGGGCCGCGTCCGCTACGTCGGCGTATCCAACTGGGCGGCGTGGCAAGTGATGAAGGCGCTCGGGACCGCCGAACGCCTCGGCCTCGCCCGTCCGGTCAGCGTTCAGGCCTATTACAGCGTCGCCGGGCGCGATCTCGAACGCGAACTCGTGCCGATGATGGCGTCGGAGGGCGTGGGCCTGCTGGTCTGGTCGCCGCTCGCGGGGGGCTTCCTGTCGGGCAAATACGCCGAAGGGACGAACGATGGTCGCCGCCTCGCCTTCGACTTTCCGCCGGTCGACGCGACGCGCGGCGATGCGGTCATCGCCGCGATGCGACCGATAGCCGCCGCCCACGGCGTCAGCGTCGCGCAGGTGGCGCTGGCGTGGCTGCTCCACCAGCCGGTCGTGACGAGCGTCATTATCGGCGCGAAACGCCCCGATCAGCTTGCCGACAATTTGACGGCGGGGGCGATCGTGCTGACCGCCGACGACCTCAAGGCGCTCGACACTGCGAGCCGCCTGCCGCGCGAATATCCGGGCTGGATGACGGCGTTTCAGGGGGCGTATCGCGCCGGTCAACTGACCCCGCCGCCGCGCGGAGCCGAATGACACCAACGTGCGCGGAGCCGAATAATGGATGACAACGCTCTCCTGAAGATCATCGACGACGGGATCGCCGCGATCTCGCGCGGCGACGCGAACGCGGGGCGTCGCGCGTTCGAGATCGTCGTCGCGTCGGGCAAGGCCGCGCCGCAGGCATGGCTGTTTCTCGCGCAGGCGTGCTTCATGGCCGACGACCGCCCAGCGGCGCACAAGGCGCTCGACGAGGTGCTGGCCGCCGACCGCGCCAATCTCGATGCGCTCGTCATGCGCGGCGAGTTGATCGCCCGCGACGGCGACGACCGCGCGGCCGTCAGCTGGTTCGAGGCGGCGGTCCGCGCCGCCGCTACCGCGGGCGACCTCGCTCCGGCAGCGGCGCAGGCGATCGATCATGCGCGTGCCGCTTTGGCGAAGGCGTCGGCCAAGTTCGACGCGCATCTGCGCGCCGTCCTCGCGGCGGCCAACGTCGATCCGGCGGCGACCCATCCGCGTTTCGCCGAGGCGCTGGCAATCACGACCGGCGCGGCGCAGCCCTATCCGCAGGCCCCGACCAATTTCTTCTATCCTCGGCTCGCTGCGATCCCATTCCACGACCCCGCCGATTTCCCGTGGCTGTCGGTCATCGCGGCGCAGTGGCAGGCGATGCGCGCCGAGGTCGAGGGCGTCATCGCCGCCGAGACCGGCCTCGCGCCTTATGTCGAGAAGCCGGAGAACCGCCCGTCGAAGGAGCACAGCCTGCTCGGCGATGCGCGGTGGAGCGCCTATCATTTGTGGCGCGAGGGGCAGCCCGTCGTCGCCGCCCACGCCGCGTGCCCTGTCACGGTCGCGGCGGTCGCCAGCGCGCCGATCCCGTTCATCGCCGGGCGGTCGCCGATGGCGCTGTTCTCGATCCTTAGTGGCGGCACCCATATCCCGCCGCACAACGGGATGCTCAACACGCGGCTGATCGTCCACATCCCGCTGATCGTCCCCGACGGCTGCAGCCTGCGCGTCGGTAACGATGTCCGCGATGTCCGCGCGGGCGAGCCACTGATCTTCGACGACACGATCGAGCATGAGGCGTGGAACGATAGTGACCAGCCCCGCGCTATCCTGTTGTTCGAGGTCTGGCGCCCGGAATTGACGATGGCCGAGCGCACCGCGCTGACGGCGATGTACGGCGCGGTGGATAGCTATTGACGCCAGCATGACGGCGCGGGGTCAGCCATTCGCGAACACCCGCCGTCCCGCATAAATCCCCAGCGCGATGGCGACCGCTGCCGCCAGCCCGAACAATTCCTTCGGCGCGGCCTGGACCGCGATCGCAATCATCGCCGCGACGCCGACAACGGCGGCGACCGGGATCAATGGGCTGCGTTGCGCGTCGCCGGCACCCTGCGCGCTCAGCCGCCACGCCGCCGCGCACGCCATCGAATACAGGAACGTGCTCGCCAGCCCGGCGAGGATCGCGAGCGCCTCGAACGTGCCGGTGACCGCCAGAATGACCACGAGTGCTGCATGGACGACGATCGCCGTGCGCGGCACATGGAAGCGCGCGTCGAGCGTGCCCAGCGCGGCGGGAAGCAGCCGGTCGCGGGCGAAGGCGAACAACAGGCGCGGCGCGCCGAGCAGGTCCGATCCGATCCAGATCAATCGCGACGCTGCAGCACCGGCGGCAAGGACGATCCCGAGCATGGGGCTGACGGTCGCGATCGCGCTCGCCAGCGGTGTCGCCGACGTGGCGAGGCTCGCCCCCAATAACCCCTGCGCGACGACCTGAACGGCGACATACAGCAGCAGGACGAACCCCATCGACAGCAGGATCGCGCGCGGCACAGTGCGGCGCGGGTCGGCGACCTCGCCGCTCGCGCTGAGCGGGGTTTCCATCCCCGAAAAGGCGAACAATGCAAAGATGACCGCGCGACCAAAGCCGCCGCCGAGGCTGAAGCCGCCAGCCCCGTCGCCCGAACTGCCGCTGGCGGCTCCGGCGTGAAGGTTGGCGGGATCGATGAACCACACGCCGACACCGATAAATAACCCCAGCGGGATCAGCTTGAGCAGCGTCGCCACCGTGATGAAGCGCGCCGCGAACCCGACGCCGCGCAGGTTGACGAGCATCAGCCCGCCGACAGTGACGACGATCACCGCCGCGCGTGGCAATGCGCCCGCCAGCGCCGGGACGGCGGCCCCCATCGCATCGGCGAAGGCGGCGGTAATCCCGCCGCAGGCAAGGACGCTCGACAGCCAGATGCCGACGAAGCCGGTGACAAACCCCGCGCGCGGCCCGAACGCCGCGTCGACCGTGCCGTAGATGCCCCCCGATGTCGGGACGCGGCGGATCGCATCGGCGGTGCACCAGACGACGGCGCCCATCGCCACCGCGCACACGAGAAACGCGAGCGGCGCGCGCGGGCCAAGGTTCAACGCCATCACCGCTGGCAGGGTGAACACGCCCGCACCGACAACGCCGTTGACGATCGCGGCGGTCAGCGCGGCGAGGCCGACACCGCGCACAAGGCCGCGATCGCGTTGGGCGATGCCGAATTCGCTTAGTGTTACCATCGATGCCCCCTTGTCCGACTCGGAGGATGTGCCAAGCGACGCAGCCGCGCAAGCCGTCTTCGGCAAGACATGTTACCGGAAATTAATGCTAAGTTGATGAAAGTCGCGCCACGCACGCAGGGGCTTTTCTCCGCGCAATCCAACAACAGGTTAACGCGCGCGGTCGCCGACCGGAGAGGCGGTACGGCGAGCGGGGCGAGGCGGGGTTCGAACGGGCGCATCCAACCAGCATACGCCGGTCAAGTCGTTGTAGGAAAGCGCTATTTCACGCGAGGCGCTTGAGCGCGTACAGTTCGTCGAGGGCATCGCGCGGCGTCAATTTGTCGGGCTCGATCGCGGCCAGAGCGTCGCGCAGCGCGTCGGTCGGCGGTGCGGCGGGAACGGCGGCGAACAGCGGCAGGTCGGACAGGTCGGCGGCAAGCCCACCGGTGCGCGCCCTGCCTGTCTCGAGCCTCGCGAGCACCGCCTTTGCCCGCGCGATCACCGGCGCGGGCAACCCGGCGAGCTTGGCGACGGCGAGACCATAGCTGCGGTCGGCAGCCCCCGGCACGACGGTGTGGAGAAAGACCAATTCGCCCTGCCATTCGCGGACCTTGACGGTGACGAGCGCGACCGCGTCGAGGCGGGCCTTGAGCAAAGTCAGCTCGTGGTAATGCGTCGCGAACAGGCAGCGGGCGCGCACCGTGTCGTGGACCGCCTCGAGCACCGCCCACGCGATCGCGAGCCCGTCATAGGTCGAGGTGCCGCGCCCGACCTCGTCGAGGATGACGAGGCTGCGGTCGGTCGCGGTACTCAGTATCGCGGCGGTTTCGACCATTTCGACCATGAATGTCGACCTCCCCTGCGCGAGATTGTCCGACGCGCCGACGCGGCTGAACAGCCGGTCGACGACCCCGATGTGCGCGCTCGCAGCGGGGACGAACGACCCCGCCTGGGCGAGGACGGCCAGCAGCGCGTTCTGGCGAAGAAAGGTCGATTTGCCCGCCATGTTGGGGCCGGTGACGAGCCAGACACGCTGCATCTGGCCAAGGTCGCAGTCGTTGGCGACGAACGGTCGCCGCGCCGCCCGCTGCGCTGCCTCAACCACCGGATGGCGTCCGGCGGTGACGGCGAAGGCGCAACTGGCATCGACCGTCGGGCGGGTCCAACCGCCATCGGTCGCGCGTTCGGCGAGGGCGCTGGCGACATCGACGCGGGCCAGCGCGCTCGCCGTCTTGGCCACGGCACGGGCATGATCGAGGACGCTCGCGCGCAACGCCTCGAAATGGGCGGCTTCGGCGACGAGGGCGTGATCCCCGGCGTTGGCGATGCGTGTGGCGAGGCCGTGCAACTCGACCGAGCCGAAACGGACGACCCCCGCGAGCGTCTGGCGGTGGGTGAAGGCGGGGTCGGCGAGGAGCGGGTCGGCGGCGCGGGCGGCGACCTCGATGTGATAGCCGAGGACGTTGTTGTGGCGGATCTTGAGCGCGGCGACGCCGGTCTCGCCGCGCAGCCGGGTCTCCAGCGCCGCCACCAGCCGCCGACCGTCGTGGGCGGCGGCGCGAAGCTCGTCGAGGGCGGCATCGAAGCCGGGGGCGATGAACCCGCCGCCCGCCGCATCGACCGGCGGCTCGGCGACGAGGGCGGCGCGCAGTCCTTCGATGACGCCACCGTGTGCGCCGATGTCGGCCAAAGTCGCGGCGAGGAGCGGCGGCAGATCGAGGCGCGCCGCCGCCAGCAACGCCGCTTTGAGCGCGACCGCGACCGTCAGTCCGTCGCGGACCGCGCCAAGGTCGCGCGGGCCGCCGCGCCCGACCGCGAGGCGGGCGAGGGCGCGTTCGAGGTCGGGCCCCGCCTTCAACGCGGCGCGCGTCGCCTCGCGCACGGCGGCGGCACCGAGGAACCACGCGACGAGATCGAGGCGGTCCTCGATCGCGGCAGCGTCGGTCAGCGGTCCGGCGAGGTCGTCGGCGAGCAGCCGCGCACCGCCGCCGGTGATGGTGCGGTCGAGCGCATCGAGCAGGCTGCCGCCACGGCTTCCCCCGGCGCTGCGGCTGATCTCGAGGCTGGCGCGGGTCGCGGCATCGATCGCCATGACCCCGGCGGGCGGACACGGCACGGGCGGGGTCAGCAGCGGCGTCGGCCCGGTCGCATCGAGATAGGCGAGCAGTGCCCCGGCGGCGGCGGCTTCGGCACGGGTGAACGCGCCGAAACCGTCGAGCGTCGCCACGCCGAACCGCTCGCACAGGCGGCGGGTCGCGGCGCGCGAGTCGAAGTCGCCGGCGGGGCGGGGGATCGGCGTTGCGGCGATCGGCCCGGCCCAGCCGTCGGGGGCGATAACCTCGGCGGGCGCAATACGGGCGAGGTCGCCGTCGAGGTCGGCGATCGCCGATGCCTGCGTCCGGAACGCGCCCGTCGAGACATCGCACCACGCCAGCCCGACGCCGTCACCAACCGGCGCGATCGCCGCCAGCCAGTTCGACGCCCGCGCATCGAGCAGCGCGTCCTCGGTCAGCGTCCCCGGGGTGACGACGCGGACGATCGCGCGCGCGACGATGCTTTTGGCTCCCCGCTTCTTCGCCTCGGCCGGGGCCTCCATCTGTTCGGCGATGGCGACGCGGTGGCCGCCGCGGATCAGACGCTGGAGATAGACCTCGGCTGAATGGACCGGCACCCCGCACATCGGGATCGGTGCGCCATTATGTTCGCCGCGCCTGGTCAGCGCGATGTCGAGCGTGGCCGCCGCCTTGGCAGCATCGTCGAAGAACAGCTCGTAAAAGTCGCCCATGCGGAAAAACAACAGGCAGCCGGACGCCTGCGCCTTGATGGCGAGATATTGGGCCATCATCGGGGAGGCGTCGGTCATGGGGTGGTGTTAGCGCGCGGGCGTCAGGAACGCGACAGCTTCGCGCTTCATCGTTTGCCCGTTACCGACCTGCGCCTATAGGGTCGGCATTCGCCCAAGAGGAAAACCGATGACCGAAGAAACCAGCGGCGAGGCGTTCGACCGCGAGGCACTGTTCTTCCATTCAGGCGGGCGTCCGGGGAAGATCGAGATCATCGCGTCGAAGCCGATGGCGACGCAGCGCGACCTGAGCCTTGCCTATTCCCCCGGCGTCGCGATTCCCGTGCTGGCGATCGCTGCCGATCCCGACACGGCGTATGATTATACGATCAAGGGCAATCTGGTCGCCGTCATCTCGAACGGCACCGCGATTCTGGGCTTGGGCAACCTCGGCGCGCTCGCGTCGAAGCCGGTGATGGAGGGCAAGGCGGTCCTGTTCAAACGCTTCGCCGATATCGATTCGATCGACATCGAGCTGAAGTCCGAGGACGTCGACCGGATCGTCGACGCGATCGAGCTGATGGAACCCAGCTTTGGCGGCATCAACCTCGAGGACTTCAAGGCCCCCGAATGCTTCATCATCGAGACGACGCTCAAGGAGCGGATGAACATTCCGGTGTTCCACGACGACCAGCACGGCACCGCGATCATCGCCGCCGCCGGCCTGATCAACGCGCTCCACCTGACCGGGCGAAAGCCCGAAGACATCAAGATGGTCGTCAACGGCGCGGGGGCGTCGGCGATCGCCTGCACCGAACTGATCAAACTGCTCGGGGTGCGTAACGTCATCATGTGCGACACCAAGGGGGTCATCTTCCAGGGCCGGACGTCGGGCATGAACCAGTGGAAGAGCGCCCACGCCGCCGTCACCGACGCGCGCACCCTGACCGAGGCGATGGTCGGGGCCGATGTCGCGCTCGGCCTGAGCCAGAAGGGGGCGTTCAGCCGCGACATGGTCGCGTCGATGGCGGCGAACCCGATCATCTTCGCGATGGCCAACCCCGACCCCGAGATTACGCCCGAGGAAGTCGCCGCCGTCCGTTCCGATGCGATCGTCGCCACCGGGCGGTCGGATTATCCGAACCAGGTCAACAACGTCCTGTGCTTCCCGTATCTGTTCCGCGGCGCACTCGATGTCCGGGCGACGTCGATCAACGAGGCGATGAAGCTCGCCGCCGCGCATGCGCTCGCCGATCTCGCGCGTCAGCAGGTTCCCGACGAGGTTGCGGCGGCGTACGGCGGCAAGGCGCGCAACTTCGGCCCCGACTATATCATCCCCGCGCCGTTCGATCCCCGGCTGATCGAGAATATCCCCGTCGCAGTCGCCAAGGCGGCGATGGCAAGCGGCATCGCCAAAAAGCCGTTCTTCGACGAGGCCGCGTATCGGCTTGAGCTCCGCAGCCGCCTCAATCCGACCAACGCGGTGTTGGCGGGCAGTTTCGAGGCGGCGCGCGCCCACCCCAAGCGCGTTGTCTTTGCCGAAGGCGAGCAGGAAGTCGTGCTGCGCGCGGCGGTCAATTTCAAGGTCAACGGCTACGGCGACGCGATCCTGATCGGGCGCGAGGAACCCGTCCGCGCCGGTCTTATCCGCATCGGGGCCGATCCGCACGGCTTCGAGATCCACAACAGCGCCAATTCGCGCCTCGTTCCGGCGATGGTCGAAACGCTGTATGCGCGGCTCCAGCGGCGCGGCCATCTGCTCCGCGACGTCGAGCGGATGGTCAACCACGAACGCAACATCTTCGGCGCGCTGATGCTCCAGATGGGTGAGGCGGACGCGATGGTCACCGGCGTCACGCGCAACTTCGCCGCGACCTTCCGTCAGGTCCGCCACGTCCTCGACCCCGCCGAAGGGCACACCCCGTTCGGCATCCATATGTACGTCGGGCGGTCGGACACGATCTTCATCGCCGACACCACCGTCCACGAACGCCCGAATGCGGAGCAACTCGCCGACATTGCCTGTCAGACGGCGGCGGTCGCGCGGCGGCTGGGGCAGGAGCCGCGCGTTGCCTTTCTCAGTTACTCGAACTTCGGCAATCCACCCGGCGCATTCCTCGGCGCGATCCGCGAGGCGATCGCCATCCTCGATTCGCGCCAGGTCGGGTTCCAGTATGAAGGCGAGATGTCGCCCGATGTCGCCCTTAACCCGCGCATGGCGACGCGCTACCCGTTCTCGCGCCTGTCCGAATCGGCGAACGTCCTCGTTATGCCGGGGCTCCAGTCGGCGAATATCTCGGCCAAGCTGTTGAAGGAACTTGGCGGTGGCCGAATGGTCGGGCCGCTGCTCGTCGGCATGAGCAAGGCGGTCCAGATCGCGCCGATGACGAGCGGGGCGAGCGAC
>JBBRQR010000007.1:0-23257 GCA_038226115.1 Sphingomonadales bacterium
AGCGGCCTGCGCTATTCGTTCGACATCACCGACGCTGCGAAAAAGAAGTTCGAGGTCGGGGTCGATGCGAAGACCGGCAAGGTGCTGGAGAACAAGGCCGAGGGGAAGAACCCCGACTAAGTCGGTCATCGACCGCGGCGCGCATTGTCAGTCGCGTGCCGCCACGCTATGTTGGCCACCAAGCCCCGGTCGCGCGCGATTCCGCCCGCGCCGGGGCACTTTCATTTGGGCAGGCCCACGCAGCGGCGCGCGGGTTTCGCCGTCGAGCCGAGGAGGACGCAAGCCCATGTCCCGCCGCCGCCAGATTTACGAGGGCAAGGCCAAGATCCTGTACGAGGGTCCCGAGCCCGGTACGATCATCCAGTATTTCAAGGACGACGCGACCGCGTTCAACGCCCAGAAGAAGGGCACGATCAGCGGCAAGGGCGTCCTCAACAACCGCATTTCCGAACATCTGTTCACCATGCTCGGGACGATCGGCATTCCGACGCACTTCATCCGCCGGTTGAACATGCGCGAACAGCTCGTCCGCCAGGTCGAGATCGTGCCGATCGAGGTCGTCGTCCGCAACGTCGTCGCCGGCAGCCTTGCCAAGCGATTCGGGCTCGAGGAGGGCACCGCACTGCCGCGGACGATCCTCGAATATTATTACAAGGACGACGCGCTCGGCGATCCGCTCGTCACCGACGAACACATCAGCGCGTTCGGCTGGGCGAGCCAGGACGAGATGCACGACATCGCCGACATGGCGATCCGCATCAACGACTTCATGGCGGGGCTGTTCGCCGGGGTCGGCATCCGGCTGGTCGACTTCAAGCTCGAATTCGGTCGCCTGTTCGATCAGGAGTTCAGCCGCATCATCCTGGCGGACGAAATCAGCCCCGACGGCTGCCGCCTGTGGGACATGAAGACCAACGAGAAGATGGACAAGGACCGCTTCCGCCTCGACATGGGCGGCGAAGTCGAGGCGTATCAGGAAGTTGCGCGGCGGCTCGGGTTGCTACCCGAAGGCGTCGTGTCGACGGTGCTCGACCTCGACGAACACCGGAAGGCGCGCGGGAAGTAAGCGCGCCGCCTTGCCCGGTCGAACCCTGCCGTCTAGGAACCGCGCATGAAAGCCCGTGTCACCGTTACCCTCAAACCCGGCGTCCTCGATCCGCAGGGGCGCGCGATCCATAATGCCCTCGGCGGCCTCGGCTTTGCTGGGGTGACCGGCGTTCGGCAGGGCAAGTTGATCGAGCTCGACCTTGCCGACGGCACGACCGAGGCCGATGTCGCCGCGATGTGCCAGCAGCTGCTCGCCAACCCGGTCATCGAGACGTACCGGATCGAGCTGGCGTGACGCGCACGTCGAGGTCCGCGCGGTGAAGTCCGCCGTCATCGTTTTCCCCGGATCGAACTGCGACCGCGACCTTGCCGTCGCGCTGCGCGACATCACCGGCGTTGCCCCCGTCATGGTCTGGCACGGCGACACCGACTTGCCCGAAGGCCTCGACCTGATCGCGCTGCCGGGAGGGTTCAGCTACGGCGATTATCTCCGGTCGGGCGCGATGAGTGCGCGGTCGCCGGTTATGGGCGCGGTCGTCGCGGCGGCGAACGACGGGCGCGCAGTCCTTGGCGTGTGCAACGGCTTTCAGGTGCTGACCGAGGCGGGGCTGCTGCCCGGTGCGCTGATGCGCAACGCCGGGCTCGACTTCGTCTGCCGCGACGTCGCGCTGACGGTCGCCAACAGCGCAACGGTGTTCAGCGCCCGCTATGACGCCGGGGAGACGATCCGCGTCCCGGTCGCCCACCACGACGGCAATTACACCGCCGACGAGGCGACACTCGACCGGCTCGAGGGCGATGGCCGCGTCGTCTTCCGCTACGCCGAGCCGGTCAACGGGTCGGCCCGCGACATCGCCGGCATCGTCAACGCGGGCGGCAACGTCCTCGGCCTGATGCCCCACCCCGAACGCTTGATCGACGATGACTTGGGCGGCAGCGACGGACGACGGATGTTCGAGGGGCTGGTCGCGGCGCTGGGTTAGACCCTCGTCGTGAACGGATCGTACCCGACCCCGGTGTCGAATACGTCGATGCCCTCGGCGGCCTTGAACCACGCGACGATGCGGTAAGTGACGGGCGTCAGGATGACCTCCCACAGCACTTTCAGCGCATAGTTGGTCGCGAGCACCTGAAGCACGAGCGAAGTCTCCCACACGCCGAGGAAGGCGAGCGGGTAGAAGATCAGGCTGTCGACCCCTTGGCCGACCACGGTCGAGCCGATCGTTCGCGTCCACAGCATCCGCCCCCTGGTCCACACCTTCATCCGCGACAGGACGGCGGCATTGGCGATCTCGCCCGCCCAAAACGCCGCGATCGACGCGAGGAAGATGCGTGGGACCTGCCCGAACACGTCGGCGAGCGCCTGCTGCCCCGCCCAGTCGGCGGCGGGCGGCAGGGTGACGACGACCCAGCTCATGCCCGCCGCGAAGATCGACGCGGCGAACCCCGCCCAGACGCAGCGGCGGGCGCGGGCGAAACCGTAGACCTCGGCGAGCACGTCGCCCAGCACATAGCTAAGCGGAAAGAACAATATGCCCGCGCCGAACTTGACCTCGCCGAATACGGGCAGCGTCACCACCGCCGGCTTGCCCGCGCCGATCAGGTTCGAGCAGATCAGGATGACGACGAACGCCGCCATCGCGAAATCATAGAAGCGCAGGTTCCGCCCGTGGAGCGCCGACGCGTCGACCGCGACGATCGGCGCGGTCATCGCCATGCCGCTAACTTCACATTCTTCACACAGTGACGCTGATGAAAACAGGGGACCAGCGCGCCCGACCCTGTGGCTTCACACCGACCACGGGTCGGCGGGGCGATGCGTCGGGCAAGGGAAACTCGGTTCATGGCACCAACTTAAGCGAAGGCAGGGGCTGTAGGACAGCGCTTTGTCGCCGCCGCCGCTCGACGCGACAACGATGCTCGGCGGCGGCGCGGAGTAGCGGCGACCGCGACGAACTAAGATATTGCGGCGCACCAAATCCACGTTTAGCTTTTATCAACGGCAGGGCGGGGCACGCCGCACAACGGGGGTTTTCATGGTCAGGCTGGCACTTTTCCTCGGCGGCGCGATCGCGGCGACGGTCGCTTTCGCCGAAGCGCCGCCGCCCGCCGACCCATCGCCCGCCGACCCATCGCCCGCCGTCACGACGACCGACGCGCCCCCACCCGCCGCGACGCCCATGAGCGCCGAGGCGATCGCCCACGACCCCCGCATGATCGCCGCGATCCGCCACGCCAACGCGACCGCCGACCGCAAATGCGGCGAAGGCGTTGGCGGCAGCGTCGATCTCGCCACCAAGGCCGAGGCGGCGCGATGCCGACGACGGATGATCGCGACGGCTAAACTCGACGCCGAAAGCGAGATCGCTGGGCACTGATCCGCCGATCTGCGTTCCTGTTTCGTACCGTTCATGCTAAACGCGAGCGATGGCCGAGTCGCTTCCCCTCCGCTGGCTGTATCTCGACCTGAACAGCTATTTCGCGAGCGTCGCGCAGCAGCTCGACCCCGCCCTTCGCGGTCGCCCGGTCGCCATCGCTCCGGTCGACACCGACGCGACGAGCGCGATCGCCGCGAGCTATGAAGCGAAAGCGTTCGGCATCCGCACCGGCACCCCGATCTGGGAAGCCAAGGCGAAGTGCCGCGACCTGATCGTCGTCCCCGCGTGTCACGAGCAATATGTCCGGTTTCACCATGCGATCATCGCCGAGGTTGAACGCCACGTCCCCGTCACCGCCGTCTGCTCGATCGACGAGGTCGCGTGCCGCCTGTGCGATAATGAGAATGACGCCGACGGGGTCCGGGCGCTGGCGCGGCGAATCAAGGCGGGGATCGCGGCGAATGTCGGGACCGAGTTGCGGTCGTCGATCGGCGTCGCGCCGAACCGGCTGCTGGCCAAGATGGCCGCCGACATGGAGAAGCCCGACGGGCTGACGGTGCTCGACGACGCCTGCCGCGAGCGACGGCTCCTCGCGCTGCAGCCGAACGACGTTCCCGGCGTGGGGCGGAACATGGAGCGTCGACTCGCGGCGGCGGGCGTCGTGACGATGGCGGGCATCCTGTCGCTGACCCCGCGTGAGGCGCGGACGGTGTGGGGCAGCGTTTGGGGCGAACGCCTCCACTGGCTGCTCAAGGGGGTCGACCTGCCCGAGCTGGCGACCCAGCGCCGGACGATCGGGCATAGCCACGTCCTCGGCCCCGACACCCGCGCCCCGGAGCGCGCGCGGCTGGTGGCGCGGCGGCTGTGCCTGAAGGCGGCGACGCGGCTGCGGCGGATGGAGTGCCGGACGGCGTTCGTCGTCCTGTCGGTGAAAGGCGAGGGCGCGCGGTCAGGCGGGGGCGCGGCACCGGGGGACCGCGATCCGACGACTGGAGGCAGCGGCGCCTTCACCAGCGGCACCGCCCCGGCGTGGAGCGGACGGATGGCGGCGCTGCCCGGCGGGCGCTGGTCGCACGGGCAGAGCCTTGTCGCGGCGCACGACAGTTTCACGTTGCTCGACGTCCTCGATGGGCTGTGGACGCGGATGCGCGCCGAGCTGCCCGACGCGCGCTACCGCCAGGTTGCGGTGACGTTCCTCGAACTGACCGACGCCGCCGAGACGCAGTTGGCGTTATTCGATGCCAAGGAAGGGGGGGGCGTGGCCGTCACCCCGGGAACCGAGCGCCGTCGCCTTGCGCTGTCGACCGCAATCGACGCGATGAACACCCGCTTCGGCCGCGACGCCGTCACCGTCGGCCACGATTCGCGCGGCGCAACGCGAAGTTCGGGGCCGAAGATCGCGTTTACGCGGATTCCGGAGTTGGCCGAGTTTCGCGAGTGAGGAGGCCAGTGCCACGCGCTAGCTTTGGGGTGGGTTAGCGACTTCGTTGATCTGAAGTCGGCTGCGGCGGTGAAGGCCTGTCTCGAGCCGTCGAGCTGGCATTCGCCATTATGACGGCTTTTGGTGGAATGCGGTCATTCGATCGGGCACGCACAAAGGCGAGATAGCTAAATCGCCCCTGCCGTTGCCCGCGTCGCTCCCTGTGGTAAGCACCAGCGCGAGGGGAAAGAGGCAGATGTTCGGTTTCCGTAAGAAGCAAAACTTCGCAGCGGACGTAGGGAAGCGCATCACTGATCAGGGGCAATTGATCGACATGGCAATCGCTTCGCAACTCGACTTCGCCAACGAAAAGTTTGGCGTCAGCAACGATGACGCGTGGCAGGACGCCTACACACGCTACTACATCTTTGGTGCCATTGACTCACTGACCTGCGATTTCCCTATTGAGATCAGGCAGCGCGTAGCTCCGGGCATCATCAGGATCGGCTTCGAGCGCATCGCGACGATGCTGTTCGATCTGAACGAGGCGAACGCTACAAAAACGCTTGAAGCTATTTTTCTATTCCAATCAAAGAATCCAACTTACCCGCCGATTATTGAGGGCGGCATCGACGGCCAATCAGCGCGGCAAGGTCGCCCTGCGACCCGCCTGCTTGCAAACATTTATGACAGGTTTAAAGCGGGCGAGTACTCAGAATATTAGTGGCGATAGACCGCGCCATAATTTCCGCGAAACCGAGAAGTACGCCCTCCTGACGTTATGCGACACAGCGTCCGCGATGGGGTCAAACGCGGAACGTCAGCAATTGGGGCGAAAGCAGTCGCAGGCGTTGTCAGCCAACAATGTTTTGCGATCGCAACGCTAACGGCCCTGCCGCGAACCCTGCGTGGTCGATCGCGTAGACGACGTGGCGTACCGGCTTCCCCGCCATAAATCCGGGATCGACCCGGTCGGTCAGGACCGCACCGATTTTCTCGATTGCGCGGCGCGAGCGGAGGTTGGTTTCGCCGATCAGGAAGACGACGCGGTCGAACCCCGTTAGCGCGTGGCCGATCATCAGCGTCTTCATCGCGCGGTTGACCGGGCCGCCCCAATAGGCGCGGGCGAGAAACGTCCAGCCAATCTCGATCTCGCCCGGTCCGGCGCGGTCGGTGTCGAAGCGCGACATTCCGATCACCGCCCCGCTCGCCGGGTCGCTGGCGATCAGCGCGCCGCCGCTCGCCAATGCATCGGCGAAAAAGGCGCGAAACACCGGCTCCTGCCAGCGGTCGTGCGCCGGGTGGATCGCCCAGATCAGCGGGTCGGACGCGACGGCGAACAGCGCGGTCCAGTCGTCGGCGCGGAGCGGGCGAAGGACGACGGCGGCGCTGGTGAAGGTTGGCTGGCGGTCGATCATGCCCCCGCTGCTACGGGGCTGTGCCACCGCTCGCAAGCCGGTCAGTGGAGCTTGAGCTTCGGCCGGACGATCGCGTTGACATGGCCGACAAGGATCATCGACACGCCCTTCCACCAGCCGTGGATCGCGATCAGGTGCATGCGGTACAGCGACATATAGACGAAGCGCGCGAGCCGCCCTTCGACCGCCATTTTGCCGCCGACGAGGTTGCCCATCAGGCTGCCGACGGTGGCATAGCGCGCAAGGCTGACGAGGCTGCCGTGGTCCTGATAGCGGAACGGCTTGAGCGCGCGCCCGGCGATCAGCGCGCGAATGTTGTGATAGGCGATGTCGGCCATCTGGTGGGCCGTCTGCGCGCGCGGCGGGATGGCGCGGGCCGCGCCTTCAGGGACATAGGACGCGCAGTCGCCGATCGCGAAGATGCGGTCGTCGCGCGTCGTCTGGAGCGTCGGGCGCACGATCAGCTGGTTGCCGCGCGTCGTTTCCAGCCCGCCGATGTCGGCCATGAACGGTGCGCCTTTGACGCCTGCCGCCCACACCATCAGGTCGGCGGCGATAACGTCGCCGCGCTTGGTCGTGATGCCGTCGGCGCTCGCTTGGGTGACCATTTCGTCGGTGAAGACGCGGACGCCGATCGCCTCGAGCTCGGTCCGCGCCGCCGCCGCGAGCTTTTCGGGCAGCGCCGGCAGGATACGCGGCCCCGCCTCGACCAGAACGGTCCGCAACCGCGCGGCATCGAAGACTTCGAGCCCGTACAGCGCGAGGCTGGCTGCCGACATATGGAGTTCGGCCGCGAGTTCGACGCCGGTCGCCCCCGCGCCGACGATGACGATGTCGACCGTCGCGTCCGACGCCGGGTCGGCGGCCATCGCCCGCGACACGCGCAGGCACTGGTTGAGCAAGCGGCGGCGGAAACGATCGGCCTCCGCGCGTTCGTCGAGGAAAATACAGTGTTCGCGCACCCCCGGCGTGCCGAAGTCGTTCGACACCGAGCCGACGGCGAGAACGAGATAATCGTAGCGGATGCGGTGCCGCCCGACGATCTCGCGGTCGTCCTCGACGATCGGCGCAATCACGATCTGACGCGCATCGCGGTCGATCGATTCGAGTGCACCGTCGAAAAAACGGTAGCCCCAGCGTTGGGCGTGGCCACGATAGCCGACCTCGTCGAGGTTGGCGTCGAGCGACCCCGCCGCGACCTCGTGGAGCAATGGCTTCCAGATGTGGGTTTGCGCCTTGTCGACGAGGATGATGTCGAAATCACGCCGACCGAGAGCGCGGCCTAGCTTGGCGACCAGTTCGAGCCCGCCCGCACCGCCACCGACGACAACGATTTGCGTCTTTTTGGCGACGGCCGGCGTGCTCACGTTCGCTGTTCCCCTCGCGACCCCAGCCGCAGTCTTAGCAGCAGTCGCGAGATTGTCATTGCTTCGTGCGCGGTGGAATGGGCACGAACAGGGCCGCGACGATGCGTCAGCCCTCGCTATGGGCGACGGCGTGAACGCCCGCGCCGGTCGCGACGAGGATCGCCAGTTCGCGCGTCGCGCGTCCATCAGCATGGAACCGGACCGCGCCGGTGACGCCGGGGAACCCCGCCGACCCCGTCAGCCCGTCGCGGTCGAGATGCCCGTTCGCACGCAGCGTCGCCGCAATCCGGATGGCGTCGTAGACCAGCCCGGCGACAAGGCCCGGCGCGTTGCCGAACGCCGCCTCGAAGCGTCGCGCGAAATCGGCGAAGCCGTCAGGATCGGGGGCGGCAAGCCACGCGCCGTCGATCGCCGCGAAGCCTGCCCCCGACAGCGCGAGGGCCTGATGCGTGCCGAGCAGCTGAACGCCGCTCCCGCCCAGCCGCCGTGCGGCGGCAACGAGGGCATCGGCGTCGCCGGGGACGAACACCGCGTCGGGCGTGGCATCGGCCCCCATGCCAACGCCAACGCCGACAATCGTCAGACCGAGATCACGCGCCGCCACCACCGCTGCCGCCGCCGCCGCTTTGTCCCACGCAGTGGTCCCGGCATCGACGGCGACCCGCCGCACCCCGCGCGACCGGGCATAGCCGAGGATTGCCGCCGTTGCCTGACGCGGCGTGATGCCGATGACGAACGCCCCTGCCGCCGCGCTGTCGTCGCTCGCGAGGGCGACGACGGGAACACCGCCTGCCGCCGCAACGACGCCGGCGATTTGTGGCCCGTACAGCGGCCCGACAATCATGCCCGCCCCGCGCGCAACCGCCGCCGCCGCCGCCGTACGCGCCCCGTCGGGCGTCGCGCCGGTGTCGAAGGCGACGACCGGCGTCCGGCTGTCGGCATTCGCCGATTGCGCGAGGTCGGCGGCATGGTGCAAGCTGCGCGCGAGGTCGGTGCCCGGACCGGCAAGCGGAACCAGCAACGCCGCAAGCAGTCGGTCGTCGGCTTTGGTCCGCGCCGCGACCGGCCATGGGAGACCCGCCGATGCCAGCCCCACCAATCCCGAGCGAAGCAATGTTCGACGGTGGATCATCGCGTCACCGCCGGGCGACCGTGATCGCCGTCGGTACCGGCCTTGCCGCATATGCCCTCGCGCTCGTCGCGACGCTGCCGGCGCGCGTTATCGCGCCGGTCGGCAGCGATGCGGCCGGAACCGTCTGGCACGGCAGCGCGACGTTGGGCGGCGCGGTCGCCCGCTGGGATGCGTCGCTCCCCGAATCGTTCGCGTCCGCCAGCCTTGGCGCGCGCATCACGCTCGACGGCCCGGCGACAGCGTTGACCGGCATCGCGCACTGGCGACCCTTCAGCGGCACGACGCTGACGTCCGTTCGCGGCCGCACCAGCTGGGCGCAGTTCGCCGCAGTCGTGCCGGTGCTCGCCGCCGATTGCGCGGTGGCGCTCGAGGTCGACTTGGCACGGATCGCGGCGACCGAGCTGACCGGCACCGTGACGACGCTGCCCGGAAGCTGCACCCCCGTCGGCGCGTCGGCTCGTCCCGTGCCGCGCCTGATCGCCGTGTTCACCGGTGCCGCCGGGCGCGTCACGACATGGACCGACCGGACAACGCCGCTGGCGATGATCGCGCTTGGCGGCGGCACGGTTCGCCTCCACCTGACCACGACCGGAGCCGCCGTTTTGCCGGGACCGGGGCGCGTCGGCGATATCGAGTTCGCGCTGTAAAGCCATTACATCCCCGCCAGATTGTTAAGGCTGATGATCGGCAGCAGGATCGACAAGACCATCAGCAGCACGATCCCGCCCATCACCAGCAGCACGGCGGGCTCGATCAAACCCATTAGCGCGGCAATCGTCGTATCGAGATCGCGCTGCAGATCGGCCGCCGCGCGAGTGAGGACCGGACCGAGCCGCCCGCTCGCCTCGCCGCTCGCGACGATCGCGACGAGCATCGGCGGGAAGACCCCCGCCTCGGTCATCGCCCGATTGAGCGCGGTCCCTTCGCGGACGCGCGCGGCCACGTCGATCGCCTGAGCGCGGACAAAGCGGTTCGGCGTCACGGCGGCCGCAGTCGGGATCGCGTCGACCAGCGGCACGTCGCTTTCGACAAGCGTCGCCAGACTGCCGGCGAAGCGCGCGGCGTTGACCTGACGGCTGATGGCGGCAAACGGGCGCGTCGTTGCCAGCAACCTGTCGACGCGAAGCCGATTGGCGGCGACGGCCAACCACCGGCGGGCAGCCAATCCCGCCGCGACAGCGACACCAAGCACGACGACACCGTAGGTCGTGACGAACCCACTGAGCCCGATCAGGAGCCGCGTCAGGAGCGGGAGCGCCGCGCCGCGCGAAACGAAGACGCGGACGATGTCGGGGACGACGTAGATCAACAACAGCGTCATCATCGTCAGCGACACGACCGCCAACAGCGTCGGGTAAAGCAGTGCCAGCTGCAACCGACTGGCGGCGCGCTGGCGATTTTCGACGAAGTCGGCGAGGTGGGCGAAAACCTGATCGAGGCGTCCCGACGTTTCCCCGGCAGCGATCGACGCACGGTAGAATTCGGGAAACGCCGCCGGATGTTCGCCCAGCGCCGCCGCGAAGCTCCGACCGTCGAGAATGCTGCCGCGGACGTTCAGCAACAGCTCGGCGACGGTCGGCACGGCGCCGACGGCGACGAGGCGAAGCGCCTCCTCGATCCGGATGTCGGTGCCGACCAGCGTCGCCAGCTGACGCGTGACGACCGCGAGCGCCTTGGCCCCGACGCGCGCGCGCAGTTGCGGCAACCGCCCGACGGGGGCGGCAGTGGCGGCGACGGTGATCGGGACGAGGTTGCGATCGCGCAAGGAGCGCCGCGCGGCGAGCGGGCTCGACGCCTCGATCACGCCGCGTTGCGCCTGGCCAAGGCCATCGACCGCACGATAGGTGAACGCCGCCATCAGCCGTTACCCGTCATCGCGGACAACACGAGCGAGTTCCTCGACCGTGGTTACTCCGCTCGCGACCTTTGCCGCGCCGTCGTCGGCGAGCCCCGGCCCCGCCAATCGGGCAGCGCGCACGAGGTCGGCTTCGGAAGCGCCGTCGTGGATCAGTGCACGCATCGCGGGGTCGACCTCGACGATTTCGTAGATCGCGTGCCGCCCGCGAAAACCGTCGTTGCCGCATTCGGTGCAGCCGACGGCGCGGAACAGCGCGCTGCCGACCGCGACTGCGCCGCCGGTCAGATCGCTCTCGAGCGGCGTCGCGGTGCCCGGCGCGCGACACGCGGTACAGAGCGCGCGAACGAGCCGCTGCGCGACGAGGCCGGTCAGCATCGGTGCGAGCAGATAGCGTTCGACTCCCATGTCGACCAGCCGGGTGACGCTGCCGACGGCGCTGTTGGTGTGGAGCGTCGATAGGACGAAATGCCCGGTCATGCTCGACCGCACCGCCATTTCGGCGGTCTCGAAGTCGCGAATCTCACCGACCATGATGACGTCGGGATCCTGCCGCAGGATTGCGCGCAGCCCGCGGGCGAAAGTCAGATCGATGCGCGGATTGACCTGCATCTGACCGATGCCGTCGAGTTCATATTCGATCGGATCTTCGACCGTCATGATGTTGCGCTGGCGGTCGTTGAGCGAACTGAGCGCAGCGTAGAGCGTGGTCGTCTTGCCCGACCCCGTCGGCCCGGTAACGAGAATCATGCCGTTCGGGCGCAGCAGCATCCGCGCGAAAACGTCCGCATCGCGCGCACTCATGCCGAGGCGGGCAACGTCGAGATCGATGGTATCGCGGTCGAGCAGGCGGAGAACGACGCGCTCGCCGTGCTGCGTCGGCAGCGTCGAGACGCGAACATCGATTTCATGCCCACCGACGCGCAGGGTGACACGCCCGTCCTGCGGCACACGCTTTTCGGCGATGTCGAGACGCGCCATAACCTTGATCCGGCTGGTCAGCAGCGGCGCCAGCGCTCGCGCCGGCTCGACGACATCGCGTAAGCGGCCATCGACCCGAAAGCGGACGACGCAGCGTTTGTCCTGGGTTTCGACATGGATATCCGACGCCCGCGCCCGCACGGCTTCGAGCAGCAGCGCGTTGATCAGGCGAATGACCGGCGAATCGTCACGATTGTCGAGCAAGTCGTCGACCGCAGCGGCGCTGTCGGCAAGCGCGGCAAGGTCGGTGCCACTCGCGGCGAGATCGGCGGCGTCGGTCGCGCTGTCGCGGTATAGGGTCCGCATCCGCGCCTCGAACGTCGCCTCGTCGACGGCATCGAAGACGACCTCTTCGCCGCACCGCCGCTGGACCTCGATCAGCGATTCGAGCGCGATTCCTGCGCGGTGGCTGGCGCGCCCGGTGGCATCGACGACGACCCCGTGACGCCGCGCAAAGGCATAGGGCAGCGGCGCGGCGGGAATGGCGAGATCGTCGATCATCGCTCGCTCAGCGTCACTTGCGCGGTAACGATGCCGGGGTCGGGGCGGCGGTCGACCTTGAGCTCGACGACCGAAACCCCCGCATCGCGGTCGAGCGCGGCGAGCCAGTCAATCAGCGGGTCGAAGCCAACCCCGTCGAGGCTGACCGCGACATTGACCCCTTGTGGTTCGATCCGCGCGATCGTCAGCCCCGCCTTCGCCGCGCGGTCGGTCACCAGGGTCGACAACGTCCCCGTCCGCGCCGCTGCGATCCGCGCGACATCGGGGCCAGCGACACGGAGCTGGGCGGCGATCCGGTCATCGCGAGCGATTTCGGCCAGCGCCGCCGTCCGCGCAGCGGCGAGCGGGTGCCAGACAAGCCGGTCGAGACCGACAATTATCGCCACCGCCGCGAGCACCCCGAGCAACCATCGTTCGCGCGAGGTCCGATCGTCCCACCACTGAACCGCCGCTGCCCGCAACGCTGCGCCCTGATCGGGCCGCGCGGCTGCGAACACCCGCGCCCGCCAGCGCAGGATACTCGTCGATCGCATCGCGGCGAGGTCCATCCTCATGGCTCACCCGCCCGGACGATCAGGTCGCCGACGGCGCGACCTTGACCAGCCGTCACCGCGCCGCTCACGGGGGCCAGCCCAGCTGAAGCAAGCGCGGCCTGGGCGCGTTGCAATCCGCCGATATCGCCCGCCTCGACACCCAACGTCAGGCTGCTATCGGCCGCCGACCAGCCGAGCTTGGTCCATGTCAGCCCGCCGACGGGATCGAGCGCCACCGCGACGCGCGCGAGCAATGGCAGCAGCCGCCCACTGCCCCCGCCGCTCGGCAGCAGCCGGTCGAGGTCGGCCGACAATGGCGTTCCGGGCAGGGTCGCGCGCAGCAGCGCCTCGGTCGCCGTTCGCCGTGCCGTCGCCTGCTTGCCGAGCGTATACGTGTCGGTCGCCAGGATGAGCGTATGCGCGAGCAGGCCAAGCCCGACGACCGCCGCCGCACGGCGCAAAACGCGCGGCAGCGCGCGCGCCGGTGCGGCATAGGGCCCGGCGCGCAGGTCGATCGGCGGCGAACGCAGGAGAGCGAGATCGGGCATCGCTTCGGCCACCGTTGCCATCGGCAGATCGAGCCCGCTGTCCGCGCCGAAGACCGTGCACGGCAATGACCCGCCCGCCACCCACAGCGCCATGAACCGCGACGCGGGAACAGCGAAGCCGGTGCCAGAATCGGTCCGCACGACGACGTGGTCGCCGTCGGGCATGATCGTCCACGCCCCAACCGGCGGCACCGGGAGGACGAGAGCGTCGGGGACGATCCGCGCATCGCCAAGTCCGGCGGCGGCGAAGGTTGCCAGCCACCCTGTCATAATGTCGTGCCGCACGATGGCAGCGAGGAACGTCTGCGGCGCGACCGCGTGGCCAAGAACGATGTGAACGCTGTCGAGCGGTTCGGCGATGCGGTCCTCGATGGCAAATGGCAGCGCGGCACGGCGCTGACTCGCGTTCGCCAGCGGCAGGTCGACCACGAGCAGGAGCACCGATTCGGTGGGCACGAGAACGACTGCGTTACCGGTATCCCATGCCTCGACCAAAACCAGCCTGTCATCGACAAGGCGCCACACGCCGTGAGCGGGCGCAACGGGAGGAACAATCGAGGTCGACGTATCCGGCGGCATCAGTCCCACTTTGGTCGTTTTTGCACGTCAGCCCAATGGCTTTTGATCGACGTAGACGTATAAGACAGCATGGGACGGCTGACAATTTCCGAGAAAGAGCCGATCCGGTTGTTGTCCCCGGTCGCCCGCAGCCGCGACACCGCGCCGATCGATGTTGCAGACCACGAGGCCGGTCTGACGCTGATCGAGATGATCGTCGTTCTCGCGATCATCGCCCTCGTCGCCGCGCTGATCGTCCCGAGCGTTATCGGTCGCCCCGATCAGGCGCGGGTCACGGTCGCGCAGGCCGACATGAAATCGATCGGCGCGGCGCTCAAAATCTACCGGCTCGACAACGGCAATTATCCGACCACCGAGCAAGGTCTTGCCGCCCTCGCGGTTCGCCCGACGATAGCGCCGGTGCCGACGACCTATCCTGCCGATGCTTACCTGCCGCAGGCCCCGACCGATCCGTGGGGCCATCCGTATGTCTACCGCAGTCCGGGATCGAGCAGCGGCGGGTTCGACCTGTCGTCGCTCGGCCGTGACGGGAAGCCCGGCGGCGACGGGGTCGACGCCGACCTGCAAGATACCGGCCATTGACCGCGCGAACCGTCGCCTGCCGTCGCTCGGGTGACGTCGCGCATCGTCGGGAGGATGGCAATAACGCCGGTTTGACCTTGCTCGAGATGCTGATCGTCCTTGCGGTGATCGCGATTGCGACGGGGGCGACGCTGCTTTCGCTCGGGCCCCGACGGGGCGATCCGGTCGAGGTCGAGGCGCGGCGGCTCGCGGCAACAATCGGGGCCGCCGCCGATCGCTCGATCGCGACCGGCGCCGAGACGGCGATCGTCGTCGACCCGCGCGGCTATGCCATCACCGGAGCAGCACGGCATGAGCTGCCATCCGGCATCGCACTGCGCGGCGCGGCCGGGCCGGTGTTGCCGCTGACGCTCGCTGGCGGCCACCCGTTCGACCTGATCGTCACGCAGGGCACGACGGCGTGGCGCGTGTCCTTCGATGGGGTCCGCGCCGGTGCCACCGTGGCCGAGAGCCGCGCATGACCACGACCGACGCCGGATTCACCCTGATCGAAACGCTTGTCGCGATGGCGGTGCTTGCGGTCGCGGCGACGGGTCTGGTCCGCGCGACCGAGGGGCATGTCGACCTGATCGGCGCACTCGAAAGCCGCGTCGCTGGTGGATGGGCGGTCGATAACGCGCTGACCGAAGCCCGGCTCGGCCTGACCCCTGCGCCGACGACATTGCTCGGCCAAAGGTGGGCGTCGGTCGTCGTTGCGCGCGCCAGCGACGATCCTGACGTGTCCGCCCTCACGGTCACAGCCGCCGGCAGCGCTAAGAGCGTAATACGCCACGGCTTTCGCGACACCGCCGCCACGACCGCCGCAGTAGCGGTAACCTCCCCAGTCGCACCGACCGCCCAAGTCGCCCCCGCCGACGGGCGGACGCAATGATCCGCGTCGATGGCAACCAGATTGTCGACGCGCTCGCTGTGGCGATAATCATCTCGGTCGCCTTTGCGGCGGGGCCTGTGACGTGGCGCGTTTTGGGCCGCGACGACGGGCGGCAGGCGGTCAGTGCCGCCGCTCCCACCCCGGTCGCACCGCCGGTCGACCTTGGCCCGCTCAAACAATTCGCTCCGTTCGGACATTTAGCATCGGTCGCCGGCGTGGCCGGGGACCCGTCGGCATTGGGACTGCAGCTGCGCGGCATCCTGCTCGCCCGCCCCGCAGCAGCGTCGATTGCGCTGATCTCGACAGCCAACGGTCCGGCAAAGGGATTCGCCGTCGGCGCAACCCTGCCCGGCGGCGCGATCCTCGATGCGGTCGAATTCGACCTCGTCGTCTTGCGCGTCAACGGGCAGCTGGAGACGCTCGCGCTGCCGGTGAAGCCTGGGGCGACGACGGTGGCAGCGGTAGGCACGCCGCCACCAATCGGCGCCGCCACCGCCGTTGGACCGATCGAGCAATATCGCGCGCGCGCGCAGGACCCGTCGAGCCTGTTGGACAGTCTCGGCGCGACTGCTGGTGCCGACGGCTACCGTGTCGGCGCCTCACCGTCGGATGACCTGCGCCGCGCCGGGCTGCAGCCGAACGACATCGTCGAAAAGGTCAACGGCGAAGCTGTCGGCGACCCGGTGCACGACCGCAAGCTGTTCAACGACGCCGTCGTCGCCGGGCGTATCCGGGTCGATGTCGTCCGCGATGGCAAGCACATCGCCCTGTCATTTCCGTTACATTAGGGGTTCGGCGCGATGCAGAACAAGCTCATCGTCGCGCTCGCGCTCGCGCTACCGGCGGTTGCCGCGATTGCGCAGACGGCGGCACCTGCGCCGCGTGTCCGGATCAACGACGTCACCGTCAACATGCGCGATGTCGAAATCGCTCAGGTCGCTGAGCAGGTTTCGCGGCTTACCGGTCGGACGCTGATCCTCGATCCGGCAGTCAAGGGCACGGTCAATGTCGTGTCGGCCGAACCCTTGTCACCCGATGGCGTCTGGGACCTTTTCCGGTCGGTTCTGCGCGTTTACGGGTTCGCCGCCGTCCGCTCGGGCGCGGCGTGGCGGATCATCCCGCAGGCAACGGCGATCCAGGGTGGAGCGATCGCCGCCGTCGGGCCGAACGCAGCCCGCGCCGCCGATATCGTGTCGCGGGTGATCCCGCTTCGCAACCTTGCGTCCGACGCCGCTGTGCGTGTTTTCCGTCCGCTGGTTGCGTCATTCGGCAGCGTCGAGGCGCTGACCACGCCGAACGCGATCATCGTCACCGATTATGCCGAAAATGTCCGCCGGATCGAACGCCTCGCCGTGCAGATCGACGGCGGGGGAGGTGCCAAGTTCGATAGCGTGGCGCTGCGTTATGCAAGTGCGAAGGACGTGGGGGCGGCGGTGGCGCGGATCCTTGGCGACGGGACGGCGCCGGGGTCGCCGAAGATTGCGACCGACGAGCGGTCGAACACCGTTCTGGTTCGTGGCGATGCGCGATCGGTCGCCGAGGCGCGGAGGATGATCGCCCTGCTCGACAAGGCCGGTGGCGCGACGCCGACGACGCGGGTGTTTCGGCTGAATTTCGCCGACGCCGAAAGCATCACCAACGTCCTGCGCGGGCTGACCGGTCAGTCGCAAGCCGCGACCAACCCGGTGGCCCGGTCGCTGTCGCGCTCGCGAGCGACCCTCGGCGCGGGTTCAACGGGGACCAGTTCGAGCGGGTTGGCAAACAGTGTCAGCGGGTTGGCGCAAAACGGCGGCCTTGCGACGCTCGCGGCATCGGGGAGTGCGGGTGGCGGAAATGGCGGTGCGGCGGCGTCTGGCGTCCAGACCGACGACCTGTCGATCCAAGCCGCCCCCGAGCTGAACGCGATCGTCGTCCGCGGCACGCCAGCGGTCATCGCCACGATCGGCGGCTTGATCGACCAGCTCGACGTGCGACGCCCACAGGTGCTGATCGAGGCGGCGATCGCCGAGGTGACGAGCGATGTCGCCGAACAGCTCGGCGTTCAGTTCGGGGCCGGCAAGGCGGCGGTTCTGGGCGGGGTTACGGCCGGAACATCGTTTACAAACAGCGGGGTATCGCTCGGCTCGATCGTCGCGGCGCTGCTGCCGGGGGTCCCGGCCGCGCTGAGCACCGGCCTGTTGATCGGCGGCGGCAGCCCCGGCAACTTCAGTGTTCTCGTCCAGGCGCTCGGCTCGTCGTCGAAGGCCAATCTGCTGTCGACGCCGTCGATCACGACGCTGGACAACGAAGCGGCCGAGATCGTCGTCGGCCAGAATGTCCCGTTCCGCACCGGCAGCTATGGCACCGCCGGTAACACCCTGACTCCGTTCACAACTATCGAGCGTCAAGACGTTGGCCTGACCCTTCGCGTCGTCCCGCGCATCCACGAAGGCGATTCGATCCGGCTCGAGGTCAGCCAGGAAGTGTCGTCGCTGGTGGGCGCGGTCACTGGCGCGGCCGACCTGATCACCAACCGACGGTCGATCCAGACGACGGTGCTCGCCGACAATGGCGACACGATCGTTCTCGGCGGGTTGATTTCCGATGACCGGACGACGGTGAAAAGCCAGGTGCCGCTGCTCGGCGACATTCCGGTAATCGGCAACCTGTTCAAATCGCGGCAGATCGAGCGGGTCAAACGGACCTTGTTCGTCTTCCTGCGCCCGACGATTCTGCGCGACCGAGCGTCGATCGTCGCCGCCGCCGACGCCAAATATGCGCGACTGCGCGCGCAGGAGGCGGGTGACCCCGAACGCAGCCTGTTGCTGCACCCGCCCACGCCGCGCCTGCCCCTCGAAATTCAGGGGCTGTATTAACCCGGTGGGTTAGCCGAGCGGTAGCGCGACCCTGGCGCGACCATGCCATGCACGCGGATGCGGCGGGTCACGGTGGTGGCGGCGGCACGCCGCACAACCGTCACCGATCGGACCGCGCAACATCTTGATTTCGCTTGCACACCCCGCCGTCCGGGCGCGCGACGGCGGCCATTCCCTGCCGCCTCGCCATGACGCATGAACCGGACTGGCGCGCGACGCGATCCGCGTCGCCATACGCCCCAGCCCGGTTCAGAACGGCCCTAGAACTTCGCCCGAACCGTCGCGCCGAATACGCGTGGCGAGCCGAGGAAGGCGTTGTACGTCCGCGACTGCGCCGTCGCATCGAAGGCAACCTGAATATAATTCTGGTTGAACAGGTTCTGCGCGAATAGTTCGAGGCTGATTGCGTCGCTGACCGGAGCGACGCTGACACGGGCGTTAACGATGGTGTACGCCTTCTGGAGCTTGACCGGATTAAGGTCGGAGCCGGTATTATACTCGCTGTTGTACTTGGCATCGATCGACGCGCGACCCATGAACGATTCGCCCAGCTTGTGGCTGTAGCTGGCCCCCAGCGTTGCCGACCACAATGGTGCGAGGCTGAGACGGCTGCCGGGCAACAGTGAGCAGCCCGCTGGCGTGCCCGCCGTCGCCGGTGCGCCCGCCGCGAGCGACGTGCACTTGCCGGTCGCGCCCAAAGCGCCAGCGATATCGTTGCCGTACTTGGTGTCGGCATAAGTAACGCCGCCGTTGAGCGTCAGACCTTCCGCCGCGAACCACACGAAGTCGACGTCGGCGCCCGCCGTCGTAACCTTGGGCACCGAGACAACCGTGAAGATTAGACCGTTGAACGTGTTCAGCTGGAAGTTCTGATAGTTCTGGTAAAATGCCGTGGCGTTGAACAGCAGCTTGCGATCGAGCAAGGTCGACTTGAACCCGGCTTCGAAACTGTCGACCGTCTCACGCTTGAAGCTGGTGTCGAGGTTCGGCTGGAAGCGCTGGGTGCACGAAGCATTGATCGTGAACGAACACAGGACCGAACGGTCGAGATTAAACCCGCCCGCCTTGTAGCCGCGGGCGTATGACGCGTAGGTCAACAGCTCGCTGCTGAAGCGATAGTCGGCTTTGACGGTGCCGGTCAGCTGCTGCTCCGCCTTGCGCTGATAGTTGCGCAAGTTGTTGAAATTAGGGTTCTGGAACGTACCGCACGTCAGACCCGACGTGGCTCCGATCGTCCCGGTCAGCGACGGGATTGCCGCGCGGCTGAGCGCGGTGGCGCAGCCGATGCCACCATCGGTGTTGTTGTAAAGCGCGGTAAACCGCTTCAGCTCGTCGGTGTAGCGCGCGCCGACCGTAATCTCGAACTTGTCGGTGACATGGAAGTTGTTGTTGGTGAAGAACGCCAGATTGCGCTCGCGCTGATCGTAATTGTCTTCCTGGCCCTGGCCGGCAACGAAGCTGGTTCCGGGTGTACGACCAAGGATCGTGCCGACAAGCGCCGGATTGGTGCCGCCAGAGAACAACAGGCTCGCATATTGTTCGAACTGCGACCCGTACCGCAGGCTGACATTCTGCGTCAGGTCTTCGCGCGCATAGAAGCCGCCGATCAGCCAGTCGAGTTTCCCGACACGGCCGGCAAGGCGCAATTCCTCGCTGAACTGGTTGAACTTGGACCCGAAACGGGCCGGATCATACTGCAGGATATCGACCGTCGTATAATCGGGATCGGTGAACCCCTTGCGCTGCCAATGGCGATACGCCGTGATCGACGTCAGCTTGGCACCACCGAGCCACGGCGTCGTCCAGTCGATCTGACCCGAAAAACCGGTCTCTTCCAGAATCTGCGGCGTGTCGCGGTTGGAATAGGCGACGCGGTTGAACGGGTTGAGAACGCCCTGCGCGACGCCGCCGTTGATCGGATCGAGCGCACGCAGGATATTCTGGGTCGCCCCCGCCTCGAGGATCTGGACAGCGGCGCAGCACGCTTCCTTCCGCTTGGTGTGATCGGCGATGAACAGCACTTCGACGTTCGACGTCGGCTCCCACAGCACCTGGGCGCGGATGGTGTAGAAATTACGGTTGCCGTCGTCGGTCCGTGTGCGCGGCCCCGCGCCGGTCAGCACGCTTTGAAAGCCGCGCCGCTCGCGGTCGGCGAAGAAAAAGCGGACGGCGAGCTTGTCGTCGATGATCGGCACATTGAGCGACGCCGAGCCGCCGTAGCCGTCATAATTGGTGACGGTCGCCTCGACATCGCCGCCGAGCTTGAAGGTCGGCTTGCCGGTGACGACATTGATGACGCCAGCCGTCGTGTTCTTGCCGAAAAGCGTCCCTTGTGGCCCCTTCAACACCTCGACCCGCGACAACTCGCCGAGATCGCCGAAGCCGACACCGTTGCGCGGACGATAAACGCCGTCGATGACGATGCCGACCGACGATTCAAGCCCGAGGTTGTCGCCGACGGTGCCGACGCCACGGATGCGCGCCGTCGTCGACACTTCCGACGAAGTCGAGGTCACGATCAACCCGGGGGTCAGGACCGTCAGATCCTTGATGTCCTTGACGCCGGCATCCTGCAACTGCTGCCGCCCGAGGACCTGCACAACGATCGGGACATTCTGCAGATTCTGTTCACGCTTTTGCGCGGTGACGACGATTTCATCGACGTTGCGCGGTGCGCTCGACGCGCTGGTGTCGGGGGCGGCGGGCGCTGCTGCGGCCCATGCCGACGAACTGGCGGTTGCCACGATGCACGATGCCAACAAGACGGAACGTAGGCGCATGATTATCCTCCCCTTTGATACGAGCCGCTGACGGGCTTTCATCCTTTGGTTATCGGTTGGCCGAAAGGACTGCAAATAATATTCGTGGACGCCGCACGATCCGCCATCGACTGTGGCAGCGGAGCATCGCCATGAATGGCACCGACATGGCATTCCGGCGCAAAACGGGTCACACCCGTTGTCGCGGTTCGCCCCACCGGCTAGGCGCTGCGGCGATGGTCGACGTTGCTTTCCCCGTGCCGCGACCGTGGCAGCGCGAGCGCCTGACGGGCCGCGCCGCCGCGCTGCTGCTCATCGTGCTAATCCACCTCGCACTTGTTCTCGCGCTGTTGTTCGCGCGGTCGGCGCACCAACTGAGCGAACCGCCGCCGACGGTCGTCCGAATGATCGAGCTGCCCGCCCCCGCCCCCGCCGCCGCGCCGAAGGCAAAGGCAGCGCCCTCGCGCGTCGCGTCGCCCAACCTGATCAAGGCACCGAAGCCGATCATCGAGGTGCCGCCGCAGCCCGACGCGAAGCCGACGCTGTTCAAAACCGAGATGTTCGAGGCGATCGATATTTCCAAACTGCCGTCACACAAGGGGGCCGCCGTCGCCGACGGCAGCGCCGGGAACGGCACGGGCAGCGCCGACGGCCTTGGCCCCGGGATCGGCAACGGGCCACACGGCGAGGCCCTGTATGCCGCACAATGGTACCGCGAGCCGACCGACGCCGAGATCAACCCCTATCTGCCGCGACACCTGCCGCCGGTCGCCACCGCCGACATCATCTGCCGCACGATCGAACGCTTCGGCGTCGAGGATTGTCAGGAGATGGGGGAATCGCCGCCCGGCACCGGGCTATCGCGCGCGATCCGCCAGGCCGGGTGGCAGTTCAAGGTCAAACCCGTCCGCCTCGGCCAGAAGTTCGAGGTCGGCACATGGGTCCGCATCCATTATACGATCACGACCACCCCGCGCGAGGCGCAGGGGGGATAGTTGGTGCGTGATCGGGGGGCACGACGCCCCGGACTCAGAACGGGACGTCGTCGTCGAGGTCGTCGAACGCCGTGCCGCCGCCGCCGCCGCCGCCGCCGAACGCGGGTTTCTTGACGCCGCCGCCGCCCGCACCGCCGCCGAACCCGCCGCCGCCGCTTTGCCGGTCATAGCCCGCGTCGGCGCCGCCATCGCGCGAGCCGCTGCCGCCGCCACTACCGCCGTCGCGCCCGCCGAGCAGGGTCAGCTCGCCACGGAAACGCTGGAGGACGACTTCGGTCGTCGTCCGTTCATTTCCGCTACTGTCCTGGAATTTGCGCGATTGGATCGCACCCTCGAGATAGACCGTGCTGCCCTTCTTAAGATACTGGGTCGCGATCTTGCCGAGCGGCTCGTTGTAGATCACGACATTATGCCATTCGGTCTTTTCCTTGCGCTCGTTGGTCGTCTTGTCGCGCCATGTCTCGCTCGTCGCGAGGCTGAACTTGACGACCGATCCGCCGTTCGCAAACGTCTGGCTCTCGGGATCCTTGCCGAGATTACCGACCAGAATGACCTTGTTGACCCCGGCCATAGATTTTCCCTTTATAGAACAAAACAGGTATATGGCGCGTCGCCATCGACTCGTCGAGTCCCGTGGTAGCGTCCGCCGCTTGAAATGGCGACTGTCTTACGCCAGCATGACGGCGGCAATCGGTGAGCACGTCGGTGGAGCGGAACATGGCGGGCGAGATCGAGGCATTCGGACAGCTGGCGACGGCCGGGCTGACCGCATCGGTAATCGATGGCCCGCGCCGACGCGGAGCCGCCCGCCGCCCCGTCGCCGAAAAGCGCGAGCCCCACGACCTTGCCCACGGCGCGTGCGCCAACTGCGGCACCGTCCTGACCGGCGCCTTCTGTGCGGCGTGCGGGCAATCGGCGCACGTCCACCGCAGCGTCGGCCATATCTTCGAGGAATTCCTCCACGGTATCTGGCACTTCGACAGCAAGGCGTGGCGGACGTTGCCGCGGCTGTTCTTTCGCCCCGGGCAGCTGACGCGCGACTATGTCTACGGCAAGCGAGCCGGCTATATCGCTCCGCTCCCGCTGTTTCTGTTCAGCATCTTTTTGATGTTCTTTGTCTTCGGAATACTCGGCGGGCCTGACATCAATAAAGCGCTCAGCGCCGCCGAAGGTCCGTCGGTCGCCGACGCTCGCGCGGCTGTTACCAAGAGCGCCGCCGAGGTCGCGACGGCGCGGAGAACATTCGCCGCTGCGGAAGCGGCGGCCAACGCAAAGCCGGGTGAAGCAGGCATATTGGCGGGGAGTCTAGCGGCCAAGGAGGTAGCATTCGAGACGTCGCAGGCTGCCCTCGCCCGAGCCATGGCGGTACCGGTTCCCGCCGACAAAGCCACGGGGCGCTGGCAGGACCAGCTTGCCGACGGCGCACGGTCGGGCAA
>JBBRQR010000008.1:0-22190 GCA_038226115.1 Sphingomonadales bacterium
AGCATCGACCCGATCGCCATCGCCTCGACATGGTCGGCGTCGAAATGGACCGATTTGAAGGTCTTGCCGGTCGACGGATCGATCTCGGTCAAAGTGCTGTCGGGCTGGGGGACATCCTTGCCGCCGGTCACGACCCAGAGATGGCCGGTCGCGGCGTCATACCCAGTCGAGTCCGCGCCCTTGGCCAGCTTGTAGCTGCGCTTGGTCTTGAGCGTCGCCGCGTCAAGCACCGGCGACGGCTTGTCGCCGTCGATCACCAGCAACTCGTTCGTCCGCGCCATATAATGAAGCGAGTGCGGCACGCCGAAGCCCCTAAGGCGCGTCTTGACCTTGCCGGTGACAAGGTCGAGCGCCTCGAGCTCGGCGCTCTCCTCGCCGGCGAGGAACAGCGTCTTGTCCTTCTCGTCGATGGCGAAATGGTCGAAGTCGCCGGTGTACCCCGGCAGGTCGGTACTGCCCGCGAAAGTCAAAGTGGCTGACACGGCAGGGGTGGCCAACGCGAGCGCGGTAACACCGGTCAACAGCAGACGGAACATCATCGTCATCTCCGAAACTCTATTTGGCACGGGCGAACAGGGCGGCGTTGCTCGGGATCGCGCTGGCGACCTCGTCGCGGATCGCCAGCCCCTTGCGGTGGATCGCTTCCTTGTCGTCGCCAGCCTTGAACGGGAAGACGAGGCCGAGCGCGCCGATCCGCACGCCGTACGCGTCGAGCAACGGCACCTCGGTTTCGAAGCGGTCGTTGTCACCGCCGAGCTCGAGATTGGTCGATCCTTTGTCGATGACACGCAGGTCGTCCTCATCCGCCGCCTTGCCGAACCGCCCGATGTTGGAGCCGATGACGACGTTCTTTTTGCCCCCCGGCGGGGTAGCATGGACCATCATCACCAACAGCTCGGGGTGTTGCGAGACCGTCCTCGCGGTCAGCGTCTGGGCATAGGTCGATGGGCCAAAAGCTTTGTTGAATGGCCACGCGTCGGCAGCGTTCTTGGCGCTTAGCGTCGCCTTGGCGAGATCGGACTGAACGGCCACTGCCGTCACGGCGTTGGCGGCGCTGGCGGTCTTGAACCTGATCTCGATCGTCCCGAGGCGGTGGCCCGAGCTGCTGTTGAACGCTTCGCGCACCGTCGACCCTGTCGTTCCATCGCGCGCGGGATGTCCGACCGGCGTCATCACCGTGGCGATGTGCGCGGTCGACCCGAGTACGATCAGACCGTCACCCTTCTCACGTTTGGCTTCGACGGTAATCGCCTCGATCGACGGATATTTCGCCTTGGCGACAACAATCTGGTGCTGAACATAGGTCTGTCCGCCGACCACCGGCGGGGTTTCGTCATCAGCCAACACCGCGACTGGCGCGAGGACCGCTGCCAAAACGGCGATTGCCCGAAGATGACGCATCGAAACCCTCCCACCGCCGCATTGGCGGCTTATCGGGGCTTAGTGACGACAGAAGCTGACACCTTCCTTGCTCAAAGTTAAATTGCCTTTCAGGTACGACGACAGGTTCGCTTCAGCTTTTCCCATTAGTCTTCGGCGATGAAGCAAAACCTTGGGGTCGAAATGCAAAAATTGGTCTTCGCAGCGGTCGTTGCATTGAGTGTCTCAGGGTCCGGTGCGCGCGCAGCGGGACCGAAGAACTGGACGCCGCCGGCCTTCACCACTCTGGCTCAGACGCTTTCGGACACGACGATGCGCGACCATCCTGAATTGCTCAGCATGACGCTGCACGGTGTTCCGCCGGGGATGGTGCAAGCGTACACGATGTTCGCCGGGTCATTCCCCGACCGGATCGGCAACCCCGACGATCCCGACGATGTCGACGTAATCGTGAAGGGTATCACGATCGTCGATCCGCGCTGGCATCGGACCAAGGACGCCGTGCCGAAGTTCGTCGTCCAGCTACCCCTGCGCGACGCTGCCGGTAACAATGTCGGCCTCGTGGTCTACGCCTTCCACGTTCCCATCGCGTCGAATGCGGGCGAGCGCGAGTTTTATACTAAGGCCCTCGACCTGCGTGATGCGCTGGCAAAGCGGATCACGTCGTATTCGGCGCTGTTCGACCGCGCGCGCTAAGCGTCCTCGCGCTCGCTCGCAGTTATCGGAGCCGCGACACGCGGCAGTTCGACGATGATCGCCAAGCCGTGCAGCCGCCGCGCTGCCTCGGCCCAGATCCGGCCGCCGTGGAGGCGGACGATGCTGCGCGAAATCGTCAGGCCGAGGCCGGTCCCGCGCGGCGTGTCGACCCCGCCAAGGCGGACGAAGCGTTCGAACATACGGTCTAGTTCTGCCGCCGGGACGCCGATGCCGTCGTCCTCGATCGTCACCTGCCACACCGGCCCGGCGAAACCTGCGCTCACACAAACGCGCCCGCCGCGCGGCGTCGCCTTGAACGCATTGGTGACGACGTTGAGCAGAACCTGACGTAGCCAGCCTGGCTCCATCGCGACCAACCCGGCGTCGCTCGCGGCAAAGGTGAAAACATGGCCCGAGTCTTCGGCAAGGACACCGGCGTCATGGGCAAAGCTCTCAAGAAAACCGCGCGGATCGACCGGTTTCAAATCGAAGGCGATCGCGTCGGCATCGGCGCGCGACAGGAACAGCATCTGATCGATGAAGCGGTTGAGCCGGGCGATTTC
This sequence comes from Sphingomonadales bacterium, assembly GCA_038226115.1. Lineage (GTDB taxonomy): Bacteria > Pseudomonadota > Alphaproteobacteria > Sphingomonadales > Sphingomonadaceae > Polymorphobacter_B. The sequence goes on from JBBRQR010000008.1 coordinate 2,640, forward strand.
GTCGACCTGCTCGATTGCGGCGTCAGCGTGCGCCCCGCCGCCGTCGCGCAGGATTTCTTCGGCGTGTAGCCTGATGAGCGAGAGCGGCGTCTTCAGCTCGTGGCTCACCTCCTCGCTGAAGCGGCGCATCTGCACGAAGGCGCTTTCGAGCCGGTCGAAGGTCCGATTTAGCAGTTCGGCGAGATCGCTGACTTCGTCGCGGACGTCGCCGACCGGAATCCGCTCGCTGAGATTGTCCGAGCCGATCCGGTCGGCGGTGTCGCGGATCGCCCGCATCGGACGCAATACGAGGCGGCTGAGGCCAAGCCCGATTGCGATGCTGGCCAACAGCATGAAGGCGATCAGCGCCGCGCTAGTCTCGCCGTAAGCGCGGATCGAACTGTCGACCGACCGCGCCGAGGTCGCCACCGTAACGTCATACGGCGGGAGCAGGAATTCGTTGACCCGGAGCGACCCGAGGTCGGGGGTGAAGGCATCGAACTTGCGCTGGCCCTTCACGTCGGGGATGCGCTGGCCGTGGAGGTTCGACGAGTTGAACAGATATTCATCCGTCCGCGGATAATGGATGCTGATGAGAAATAGCACCGATTCGTATTGGTTGATCCCGGTCAGCCGGTGTTCCAGCGACGCGCGCGACAGCGTCGCGTAATCGTCGCCGATATGCGCCTTCAGCTGGCGAAATTCGGCGGCGTTGAGCTCGTCGAGACCGTGCGTCAGCTGAGTGTCGAGCAGGACGCCGCCGATCAGGCTGAGGATCGCAAAGGTGATCGTTGCCGCAAAGGCGTACCAGAACGTCAGCCGCGCGCCGATGCTTCTCACAGCAATTGGTAACCGATACCCCGGACGGTCTTGAACACCGGCACCGCCGTCAGCGCGGCGATCTTGGCGCGCAGGCGGCTCATGTAGACATCGAGCAAATTGGTATCGACGTCGAAGTGCGAGTCCCAGATCTTCTCGGCGATCAGTGAGCGTGTCAGCACGCGCCCCGCGTTCTGGACGAAGATCGTCATCAGCGCATATTCGCGCGCGGTCAGGTCGAGCTGTTTGCCGTCGACCCGGACGACATGCGCGAGCAGATCGAGCGTAATGCCATTATGCTCGTACACCGTCTGCTTGCGCGCCGCCTGCCGCCGCAGCAACGCACGCATCCGTGCGAGCAACTCGTCCATTCCGAACGGCTTGGGCAGATAATCGTCCGCCCCGAGGTCGAGCCCGGCGACACGGTCTTGGCGGCTGTCGCGCGCGCTCAAAATCAACACCGGCTCGATAAAGCCCGCCGCGCGCCAGTCGCGGATGAGGTCGAGTCCGTCGCCGTCGGGCAAACCAAGGTCGAGGATAACGAGGTCATACGCCGTTTCGGCGATCGCGTCGGAGGCGGCAGCACAGTTCGTCACCCAGCGGACGATGTGCGCGTGCTGCGCCAGCCCATGCTGCAGGAAGCGTCCGAGCTTCTCCTCGTCCTCGACCACCAATAGCTTCAAAATCGTTCCCACGGCCGCTGCGATGCCGCCAATGATCCGCCTGTCGCCGGTCGCCGTCAATCGGCGAGCGGCGCCTGAAAATCCTGTCAGGAAGCGGTTAGGCTGACTTCAGGATTGGCGTCGATACGCCGACCCAAGCGGCGACGACCGCGCAGATACAGGGGAGAAGCGCGTGCATCGGTTGCTCAGCATCATCGTCGCGATCGGCGTCGGCGCGGCGGCGTCGGGCGGTCCCGTCTACCGCCTCGAGTCCGAACGTGTCATCAAGGGCGCATCGCCTAGCTGGGATTATATCGCGTTCGAGGCGGCGCGCAACCGGCTGTTCCTCGGGCGGCGCAGCGCGGGTGTGACGGTGGTCGATGCCTCCACCGGGACCGTGTCCGCCACGATCGACGACAGCAAGGGTGCGAACGTCGCGCTGCCGGTCCCGGCGCTGGGGCGCGGCTATACCGCCAACGGCGACGGTTCGACGACGGTCTTTGCCCTCGACACGCTCAAGACGATTGTGCGGGTCAAGGTCGGCGATGCAGTCGACGCAGTCTTCTTCGAACCCATCACCGGCCTGCTCGTCTTCACCGATGGCGACCACAAGCGCCTCATCCTGTTCGACCCCAAGAGCAACGCCGTCACTGGCGCGATTGCCGTCCCCGCCGAAGAGCTCGAAGGCGCGGTCGCCACCGGCGACGGCGAACTGTGGGTCAACGAACGCGACCGCGACCGGATCGCCCACGTCGACCTCAGGTCACGCACCCTTGTCGCCGACTATCCGCTGCCCGGCTGCAGCCAGCCGACCGGCCTTGCCTTCGACGAGGCGGCTCGGCGGCTGTTCATCGGCTGCAAGGGACCCGCTCCCGTCCTCGCCGTCGTCGATGCCAAATCGGGCCGCGTCGTCGCCCGCGTCGGCATCGGTCGCGGCAATGACGGCGTCGTCTGGGATGCGGCACGAAAGCGGATATTCACCGCGAACGGGATCGACGGCAACGTCGTCATGGTCGATCAGAACGGCCCCGACACCTACCGCTTCGCCGGTGCCTTCACGACCCGCCCGATTGCCCGGACGCTCGCCGAGGATCCGGCGACGGGGCGGATCTTCACGATGACCGCCGCCGGCATCGTCGACCCGGCGCGCCCGCGCAACCTCAAGGCGGGGGCATTCTATCCAAACCGCTACCTCGACGATTCGTTCGTGCTACTGACCTACGCGCCGCAATGACGGGGGATTCGGTCGTGACCATTCAGGACGCCGCCATCGACAGCGTTCCGCCGCGCCGCCAATTGATCGACTGGTCGATCGGCGTCGTGCCCATCGTCGTCGCAATCGTCATCGTCGCCATCATCGCCGCCTATGTCGCGCAGGGGAAGGTTCCCGCCGACCTGACGATGGCGATCCCCGTCCTCGCGCTCGGCGGCTTTGCCTGCGCCGAGGTTGGCAAACGCATCCCCGGTCTGCGCCGGATCGGCGCGGCGGCGATCTTCGCCACCTTCATCCCATCATATCTCGTCTATATCCACGCCATTCCAAAACCGCTCGAAACGGCGATCAAGACATTCACCGACCAGAGCAATTTCCTTTATCTGTTCATCGCTGCAATCATCGTCGGTTCGATCCTGGGTATGGACCGCCGCGTCCTGATCGGCGGTTTCGTCAAGATCTTCGTGCCGATCTTTACCGGGTCGATCGTCGCCGTCGTCGCCGGATGCGCGACGGGCATGGCGCTGGGTTTCGACCTGCCGACGGTCGCGTTCAAGATCGTCGTCCCCGTCCTTGGCGGCGGCGTCGGTGAGGGCGCGATTCCGTTGTCGATCGGTTATGCCGCGATCCACGGCGGCGATCAGGGTGCGCTCCTTGCCGAAATCCTGCCCGCCGTGATGTTCGGCAGCTTGACCGCGATCCTGCTGGCGGGCGGCCTCAGCCTGCTCGGGCGGCGGCGTCCGTCGTTGACCGGCAACGGCACGCTCCAGCCGGGTGAAGTCGATGTGCCGCTCGACCACGGCGCAGCGCGCATCATCCCCGATCTGGCGACGATCGGCGCCGCGCTGGTCCTCGCGATGACCTTGTTCATGACCGGCGCGCTGATCCAGAAGCTGACCAATTTCCCCGCGCCGGTCACGATGCTGTTCCTCACCGTCGCGCTCAAGCTGTCGCGCTTCGTCTCGCCCCGGCTCGAACAGGGCGCATTTCGCAATTACCAGTTCGCCGCGACGCTGCTGACTTATCCGTTGCTGTTCGCGATTGGCGTCTCGAAGACGCCGTGGGACAAATTGATGAGCGCGTTCAACGCCCCTGAGCTGATCACCATCGTCGTCACCGTCGTCGCGCTGACCGCGACCGGCTTCTTCGTCGGTCGCCTCGTCAACATCTACCCGGTCGAGGCGGGGATCATCGCCGCATGCCGCGCCAGCCAGGGCGGCACCGGCGATGTCGCCATCCTGTCAGCGTGCGACCGGATGCAGATGATGCCCTTTGCCCAGGTCGCGACGCGCATCGGCGGGGCGCTGACGGTGACAATCGCCCTTCTCGCTTATGCCCAATACGGCGGATAAGCGACGCCGGACGACTTAACTTCGGCGCGGCAGCATTCGCCGCAGGACGCCGTCGCGCAGCACATAATGATGGACCAGCGCGGCGGTCGCGTGGAGCCCGGCAAGGATTAGGATCAGCGTCGCGCCGAGGCCGTGCCACGTCGTCACCCGGTTCGAGAGCTGGTGGCGCGACTCCTTATCCCACGATCCCCATTTCGGCAGGTGGCCGAACCCGAACATATCGTCGCCGCGCAGCATCTCGTTGAAAATGCCGAGCGCGACGACACCGATTAGGACAGCGTACAGCGTCAGGTGCATCGCCCGCGACACGGTGGCGTCGATCGTCGGCGCGCGCGGCAGCCGCGTCCCCCCGCTCGCCCGCCATGCGATCCGCCACGCGAGCGCCAGCGCAAGCAGCGAGCCGAGGACGACATGCACCGCGCGGGCATCGACCCGCGGCGGACCCTTGGCGAACCAGTCGATCGTGTGTCCGCTCGCCCATTGCGCGACGACCAGCAGCGCCACCGTCCAGTGGAAAGCGATCGTCCGCGCATCATAGCGTGTCGCCGACAGGGAGGTCATGGTGCGGTCACCGCCCACAGGACGGCGGCGCGGAGCAAGGCGCGGCCTTCGGGGCGCAGCGCCTCGAACGTATCCTGCCAGACGAAGAAACTGACCCGCCGCGCCGGCGCGAGCGCCTCCCCCGCCATCGTTGCCCCGCGCTCATAAGCGAAGATCGCCGCCTTGTCGGGTTCGCCGCGCAGCGTCGCAATGGTGACGGCACCAAGGCCCGGCTTGCCCCAGTTCATCTTGAAATGCTCATCGGTCAGGACGTTCTGAACCCCCGCCGCCAGTCCTGCCGCGAGCGGATGCGGTGCGTTGACGATGGTAACAAAGCGCTGGTCGTCGTCGGTGCCATAATCGCGGTGATTCTTCTGCCCGGCCATCGCAAGATCGCCGAGGATGTCGTTCTCAAAGGTGATCAGCGGGATCGGCGTCTCGCGGTATTTGTTGGCGACATCGAGCGCATCGACCGACTCCGAAACGACGATCAAGTCCTCGCCAGCCGTCACAGCGGAAGCGGCGTGCTCGTCGGCCTCGCGGACGCTAAAGCCGAGGCCGTGGAGCCATTCGACGACGGCGAGATCGTTGCGCCGCCATGTCTCGAGCGTCGCGACGCGCTTGGGATCAAGCGGCGTCGCGACCCGCGCACCCTCGAGCTTCGTCCGATTGAACACGTACAGCACCGATTTGCCGCGGGCGACATTGGGATCGACCGCCGCCGCGTGGCCCGAAACAGCGGGCAGCATCGCCAACGAGACCGCAATCAGCCGACTTATTGCTCGTAGCATTAGACGCACCCCAAGCCGGACCACCGACGCCCAGACAATCGAGGTTTACGTCTGCTTCCTGACAATTAGCTGACGCGCAGCCGACCGAATATGAGCCGCCGCTGATCGGCGGCGGCTCACGTCAGGCCTAGAGCTTCACCCCGAGCTTCAGGTAACCGAACTGCCCCGGCACGTCGTAGGTGGTCGGATCGTAGTTCGGACCGGTGCAGCTGTAGCAAGCCGGTGGGTTCTTATTGAACACGTTATTGACGCCGACGGTGATGTCGACCCGGTGCTGCAGCGCGCTCGGCGAGACGCTCAGGCGAACGTCGCCGTAGAAAGTGTCGCCCAGACGGTTGCCCGGCTTGCTCGACGTTTCGACGACATGGTCGATATAGCGTCCGGTGAACGACGCATCGATGTCGCCGAACGCCCAGTCGATGACGCCGGTGCCCTTGAAGCGCGGATACGACTGATCGGGGAATCCGCGCGTCGTACCCTTGTAGTTGGTTGTGGTGAAGCCGACCGCCGCCGGGAACGTCTCGGTATACTTGAGCAGGTAATTCCCATTGAGCGACAGGCCGACCGTCCCGTAACCGGCCTTCGGCGTCCGGTAGTTGAGCGTCAGGTCGATCCCGCGCGTACGGATGCCAGCGATGTTCTGCAGCACCGCGTTGATCCGCGAGATCGCACCGCTGCCCGACCGGACGATTGCCGCACAGCTGAGCGGATCACCCGAGTTGGCGCAGCGGGTGAGCGTCAGCTGCGCGTCGGTCGGCGCTATCGCGTTGGTAATGCGGATATCATAATAATTGCCCTCGACGCTGAACGCGCTGGCAAAGCCACTGCTCCGCGCCCACGCCGGCGAATACACCGCGCCGAAAAGCAAGGTGTACGACTTCTCCGGGCGCAACTTGGCGTTGCCGCCGGTCAGGACCCCAAGCTGGCCACCGTTAGGCTCGGCATAGTTGCCGTTCGCCGGAACGCCGTTTGCGGTGCAGTTGGCGCGAACCGTCGCCGATGTCCGGTACGGTGATCCGGCGACGTTGGTGCACGGATCGTCGATCGGGGCGTCGGCGCGTGACGCGGCACCGAATAGCTCACCGATTGCCGGGGCACGGAACCCAGTCGCATAGCTACCACGCAGCAGCAGGTCGGGGACCGGCTTCCACAACGCTGTGCCGGTGTAGGTCGTGCTGTTGAACCCGGTCGAATAATCGGCATAGCGCAATGCGCCGTTAAGCTCGAGCGAGTAAAAGAATGGCGCGTCCTTGAGCAGCGGCACGCGCAATTCGCCGTAGACCTCGTTCGTGCTGTACTGCCCCGACGCGGGCTGTGACGGGATGTCGGCGCCCAGCCCGGCGACGATGACGGGATCAGGGTTGTAGCTGCCGTACTGATAGCGGTGCTCGTAACCGACAGCGATGCCGACCGGACCCGCTGGCAGATCGAACAGGCTGCCGCTGAGGTTGGCTGTATAGTCGTACAGTTCCTGACGGCTGCGATCCTGTTCGGTGAAGCCGATATACGCAAGCATCGCCGGTGTGATCGACCCGACGCCACCGAAGATGTTGAACGGCACGCACGCCCCGGTGCACAGCGCGACCGGACCGAGCGCCTGCTTCAACCGTGCGGCGTTGATGTTGCCGGTAAACTGCTGATGCGCATCATTGTAACCGAGGCTGGCGTTGACATCCCAATAGAATTTGTGGGTGCCGAGGAGAAACGAGCCGTCGAGCGTCGCGGTCGCGCTCATCGTATCGACTTGCTGCGAATAGGTGCGCTGCCCAGCTTCGACGAGACGACGTCGAACGGTGCTGTAGTTTGCCGGCGGATCACCCGGGTTGCCCGCCGACAGGGTGCCGAACGGGTTGAACGGGTTCGTCCCGTCGATCGTGATGGTGTCGAGCAGGTTGCCGTTACCGGCATCGGGGCCGATGAACAGCGGCAGGAACGCCGCCTGATTCTGCGAATTACGCCGGTTATATTCGGCCTTCACGCGGAAATTGGTTGTCGAGCTGAGCGCCTGCTTCGCGCTGATGAACGCTCCGTACCGCTCCGACGGGGTGAGGAAATAGTTGAACGGGGCGAAGTTGAACCGCGCCGCCGAAGTGAATTTCGTGAAGTCACCGCCAACGAGCGTCGGATCATAGACCGGCGTCCGCCCGATCACCGGCGCGCGCAGCGTCAGCGACTGGCCGTTGACGTCGTAACGCCCGAGCGGCGGCGCGCTGCTGCACCCACCAATCGGGTCGGTGCAGCTCGTCTGGAACGGGTTGGGGAATTGCGATGTTGAGCGGTTGCGGGTCCGCACCGCCTCCTGCTTGACGTAGCTGCCACCGAACACGATCGACGTCGACGGCAGCTTGATGCCGTAACTGGCGTTGTAATCCTGGGTGTGGCCGTCGCCCTGACGAAAGGTGCCGAACTGCGCCGACGCGACAAGCCCCTGCTGCGCCGTCTTGGTGATGATGTTGACGACGCCGGCGAGGGCGTCGGAGCCGTACAGCGGCGACTGGCCCGATTGCAGGACCTCGATGCGCTCGATCGAGCTGGTCGGGATCGTATTAAGGTCGACCGTCGACGGAATGCCGCTCGCGCTCGTGCCGTTGACGAAGCGAATGCCGTCGACCAACACCAGCGTCCGCTTGGCGGTCAGGTAGCGCAGGTCGATTTCGGCCGAACCGGCCCCGACGCCGCCACCATCGGGCGGATTGCCGATGTTGCCGCTGTTGTTGACCTTCGAATTCAGCCCGCCGCTTGCGCTTGGCAACCGCTGGAGAATGTCGGCGACCGCCGACAGGCCAGTGCGCTGGATCGCTTCGGCATCGATGACGACGACCGGGCTTTCCTGCGCCAGCGGATCGCGGCGAATGCGACTGCCCGTGACGATAATCTCTTCAACGGCAGGTGTTTCAGCAACACTCGTCGTCGGCGCGGTCGTCTGCGCCTGTGCCGTGCCGCCGTTCATGACCACAAGCACGCTCATCGCGCCGCCCAGAAGCAAAGCCTTAATCGTCATGTTAATTCCCGCTGATCGACGTAATACCTTGGGTGTTACGACTTTACAGCGACGAGGCAATTAACGCGCCATGTTGCAGCGCGGTATCGCACCGGGATGTCACATATTTGCCACATAGGGCCGCGGGTAAAAGATGCCGCCGCCGGTCTCGTAACGGCGGCGGTAAGATATTCGTTCTAGAAGTTGTGCCCCAGCCGCAGACCGATCGTGCGCGGCGTGTTAGCGACGACATAGGGCCGCTGGAAGCATGTCCCGCATTCCTGATAGCGCGACAGCTGCGCCCGCTTGTCGAAGGCGTTCTCGACAACGATCTCGGCCGAGAGGAACGGCCAGTTGACGCCGAACGCGAAGTCGAACGTCGTATAGGCGGCCAATCGTCCAAGCCCGGCAGCCGGGTTATATGGATTTCCGGTTCCCGGCGCGAACGACAGAGTGCGGATGTCGGATGACGCCGAGCTCGAATGGACGACGACCGCTTGGATGTGTCCCTTGGCCGTTTCGGTCAGTGGGGCCTCATAGCGCGCGGTGCCGTTAATCTTGAACTGCGGCGTGATCGGCAGGCGGGTGCCGTTCGCTGCCTGGATATAGTTTGCCTGACCCTGCGGCCCGGGGTTGGCGCAGGTCGCGCTCGTGTCCTCATACGCGCACAGCACCCGACGGGTCTTCGCGTCGGTGTACGCCCCTGCCGCGACGAAGGTCAGGCCCGGCGCGGCGGTCCAATTGACGTCGACCTCGACCCCTTTGATCCGCGCGCTGGGACCGTTGTGGATCTCGGTAAAACTGTTCTGGCCGAGAAAGGCGAACTGAAACTTCTCCCATTCCTGCTGAAAGACGGCGCCGTTGATCTTCAGGCTGCGGTCGAACCAGCTGGTCTTGAAGCCGATCTCGTAATTCTGGAGGAAGTCGCTGGCGTAAGGCGACAATCCGGCGCGGCGGTTGATGCCGCCGGGGCGGAAGCCGCGGCTGACGGTGCCGTAGACGAGGTGATCGGGGTCGATCTTCCACGTCAGATTGGCCTTGTAAGTGAAGCCGGTATCGCTGGCGTCCTTGGGAACGATCGTCCCGTTCTGAAAGGTACCGAGGTTGGTGCAAAAGCTGCCCGGCACGTTCGCGGGCAGCAACTTGCCCGTGGGATTGTCGCGCAGCGTCGCGCCAGTCGACGTGAAGCATCCGGCGACGCCGGTCCGCGAGCTGCCGGCAGCGTTATACGGCGGTCCGTTGGGGTCGCGCCCGAAGCCGAAAAAGCCGATCAACGAGTTGTCGTACTTGAAGTAACGTCCACCGCCGGTGAAGGTCACCGTCGGCAGAATGTCATAGCTCGCCTCACCGAATATCGCATAGTCGCGGTCGGTGCGGTTCTGTTGCGTCAGCCACAGCGTTCCCGGACGCCCGTTAACCGACAGGTTCGCGGCAAGATTGGCGACCTGATAGTCTTGGTGAATCAGATGCGTCTGAAGCTGGTAAAACAATCCGCCGACGACGCGAAAGCGATTGGTGACGGGTGAGGCGAGGCGCAGTTCCTGGCTCAGCTTGGTGAAATGATCGCTGCCGACGATCGTCTGCGACGGGTCGATATGCTTCCCGGCATTGTCCTGGAAATAGAAATACTGGGCGATGCCACCGGCTCCGGCGTAGAGCGAATCATACTGTTCGGCATAATCGGTGTAGTCGGCCGAGCTGTGGATGACGCGGTCGAGGTAGGCGCCGGCATAGGTCAAGTCGAAATTGCCGACCTTCCCCGTCACCGTCAGCGCGGCTTGGACGAAGCGGTCACGGTAGTATTCGGGCGCGAAGTGCTGGACCTTGAGGTCGCCCACCCGACGGTCGAAGCCGAACGCGCCGTGGTTGATCTGGCTTTGACCGAACACCGTCGGCTCGACGGTCCAATTATCGTCGAGGTCGATCTTGAGCGCGGCGCGCCCGCCGACGATATCGACGTCGTTATAGTCGTTCTTGACGAACGCCTTGTTGTTTTTGGTGACCGATACGCCGTTGCTGTCGGGCAGGAAGGTCCGCGTGCCGGGGACGTTGTCGATATACCCCGCATTCTTCTGATACCAGCCAACGACGCGGCCCGCGACACGGTCGCTGATCGGTACGTTGATGAAACCCTCGACCTTGCCGCCGACGCCGCCGTGCGCGACGGTATTGATCTCACCGTTCACCGCACCCGACAACAGGCCGATCACTGGCTTGTTGGTAATGATACGGATCGTGCCCGCTTCGGAAGATGCGCCGTACAGCGTCCCCTGCGGCCCGGCGAGCGCCTCGATGCGGGCGATGTCATAGATGTGAACGTCGAGCGTGCCACCGATCGTCGTGACCGGCTGCTCGTCGAGATAGACGCCGACCGAAGGCAGCGGCCCCGAATGGTTGCCATCGCCGCCGCTGACGACGCCGCGAATATAGACCTCGGTCTGGCCGGGCTGGGTCGTCTGAAAGGCGACGCTCGGAAGGAACTTGGAGAAATCATTGAAGTTGCCGACGTTCAACTGATCGAGCTTCTTCGTGCCAAGCACCTGGATGCTGATCGGAACGTTCTGCAAATTCTCCGACCGCTTCTGCGCGGTGACAACGATCTCGTCGAGCGCGGGAGCCGCGCTCGCGTCGGCCACAACCTGTGCGGTCGCCGCCACCGGCAGAACGCTCGACGCGAGCAATGCCGCAATGATCTTCGACCCGAACTGACGACGCATGAAATGATCCCCGAAATCCACTGTCAGCGTCGGGCGGCATCACCCGGCTGTCAAGGAGCGCCGCCGCCATCCTACTATTGCACCGCAACACTGTTGCTCTTTTGTGTCAGTCGACCGCGAGCGCCGGGCCGAGCGCGCCACGCAGCGGTCCGAGCCACGCATCGTAAGCGCGCCACGCATCGGTCCCGTCGGCGAAGATCGGGCGGCGGACCTGCTCCGAACTCGGGGTGCGGACGGCACGCTCGGTTTCCCAGAATCGGAGGACGGCGGGGTCGAACGGCAGGCCACAATGGACAAGCAGCGCGCGGATCGTCGCCTCGGTATCGGCGACCATCGCCTCATGATCGACACGGTGGATCGCTCCGGGCGCGACGCTGTCGAAGTGCGTCATCAGCGCGGCATAGTCGCGGTAATAGTGTCCGAAATCGGCGAGGCCGTAGCTGAACCCCTGCCCGCGTGCGAAATGCTGGGTGAAGTTCGACCAGCCGCACGCGAGTGGATGCCGCCGCGCGTCGATGATCGTCGCGTTCGGCAGGATCAGCCGAATCAGCCCGACATGGAGCCAGTTGTTCGGCAATTTGTCGATGAAGCGTGGTCGCCCCGACTTCCTCTGCGCCGCCGTGCGATCGAGATAGTCGCGTCCCAGCGCAGCAAGGTCGCCCGGCGACAGATCGGCGATTGCCTCCGGGTACGCGGTTGCCCCCTTCGCCGAGGTCCGCGCGCCGATCGCCCATGCGATCGCTGGCATATCGGGCAACTCGGTCGTCCCCTCGACTTGCGGGTGCGAGGCGAGGATCTGCTCGACCAACGTCGATCCCGATCGCGGCATCCCGACGATGAAGATCGGATCGGGCGCAGGGTCGCCCTGCCCGCCTTGCGCCGCGAAACGCTCGGCGGTGAAGAAGGCGCGCGATCGCTCGACGGCACGGGTCGTCTCGGCGGGATCGTAGCGGACCTGCGCGGCGCGAATGCGGTTGCCCTCGGCATAGTGGCCGAACGCCGCTGCCGCGTCGCTGCGGTCGGCCGCCGCCTTGCCAAGCGCGAATTCGAGGTGGAGGCGGTCGTCGTCGGCCAGCGGTGCGGACACTGCCGCCGTCATTGCCGCAACATCATCGGCGTCGAACGCGACGGTCTTCAAATTGGCGAGACTCCACCATGCCTCCCCCAGCGTCGGCGACTGGACGATCGCCTCGCGATAGGCGGCGATGGCCTCGCCCGTCCGCCCGACAGTCTTGAGCGCATGACCATAACTCATCCACCCCTTCGGCTGAGCGGGGAAATCGGCGAGGAGCGTGCTGTACGCCACAAGCGAGGCATCGAAGTCTCCCAATCGGGCAAGTGCTGCGGCGCGGAGGTTGCGGTAGCTCGGGTTGGCGGCATCGTCGGCGAGCAGCCGGTCGACCTCGGCCAGCGCGTCGGTCGAACGCGACCGGCGGTGGAGGATCGTCGCAAGGTTGAACCGCGCCTCGCGGAATGACGGCGCGAGGTCGAGCGCGCGGCGCAGCAACGTCTCGGCATCGGCATAGCGCCCCAGCCGCCCAGCCAGCTCGGCGAGCATCCGCATCGCCGCGACATCGGTCGGACGCGCCTTGAGCCGGGGGCGCAGCAGCCGCTCGGCAACCGCGATCCGCCCGTCGGACAGCGCCGCCGCCGCGTCCATCAACTCGGGATCCGCCACCCCTGCGGCGACAGCGGCACAATGCGCAGCGTCCCCGCCGGCGCGGTCACCGGCGGCGATAAGCCGGTCGCCGCGCGCCTGCCATTCGGTCGCCGAAAGCGGAGCTGACACAATTAAGTTCACGGAAATGTCGCGGGATTCGCTAAATTTGTGAACTTAAGGTGGATCGTGATTACCGACACTTCGCTCGCTTGGCCGTATGCCCGATCAATCGTTCCTCCCGACTCGCACGCTCTCATGCCACGATCGCGACCGTGTAGGACAGCGCGAAATCGACATACCCGCGCCGTTGTCACCCCCCCGGGTTCGGGCTACGTCACTGGCACGAGCAAAGGAACGATAATGCGCGCGATGGCACTCGGTTTGGCGACGGCGCTGGTGGCAACGACAGCCGGTGCCGCCCCGCATCCACAGGCCGAGGCGTCGGCGCTCGATCTAGCCAAAAAGGCCATTGCGCTGCGATCGGTGCGTGGGCCGGGCAATGCGACGCCGCAGGTCGCCGCGCTGTACAAGGCGGCGCTCGTTGCAGGCGGGTTTGCCGACGGCGACGTGACGATCACACCGGTCGACGACACCGCTTACCTGATCGGAACGTGGCGCGGCAGCGACCCGACGGTCAAACCGCTCGTCATCTCGGGCCACATGGACGTCGTCGAGGCCAAGCCAGCCGACTGGACACGCGACCCGTTCACCCCGGTGGTCGAGGGTGGCTATCTCTACGGGCGCGGCGCGACCGACATGAAACTCGACGGGACGGTCGCGATCGCCGCGCTCGTCGAACTGCGCCGCGAAGGGTATCGCCCGCGCCGCTCGATCGTCATCGAATTTTCGGGCGACGAGGAGACCGTGATGAAGACGTCGGCGCTCATTGCCGAGAAGCTTAGCAACGCCGACCTCGTCCTCAACATCGACGGCGGCGGCGGCACAATGGACGAAAAGACCGGCAAACCGCTTTACTGGACATGGCAGGGGGCGGAAAAGACCTATGCCGACTTCGAATTGAGCGTGACCAACCCCGGCGGCCATTCGTCCGCCCCACGCCGCGACAATGCGATCGTCCAACTGTCGCAGGCGCTCGCGCGGATCGGCGCGTACAAGTTCAAGCCCGAGGTCAACGACCTGACGCGCGCCTACTTCACGCAAGCCGCCAAGTATGAGGACGCAACGACCGGCGCGGCGATGCGCGCCTTCGCCGCCAACCCCGCCGACGCCGCCGCGATCGCGACGCTGACCGCCAATTACGAAACCGTTGGCGCGATCGGCACGACGTGCGTCGCGACGGTGGTAAGCGGCGGCCACGCGATCAACGCCCTGCCCCAGCGCGCGACGGCGAACATCAACTGCCGCATCTTTCCCGGCCATCAGCCCGCCGCCATCATGGCCGAACTCGCGCGCGTTGCCGCCGAGCCAGCGGTGACGTTCAAGGACGTGACCGAGGGCGCGGTGCCCAACGACGCCTCGCCGCTCCGCCCCGACTTCGTCGCGGCGGTGACTTCGGCGCTTGGCACAGTCTACCCCGGCGTCCCCGTCTTCCCCGGCCAATCGGCGGGCGCGAGCGACAGTATGTGGTTCCGCTTTCACCACGTCGCGAGCTACGGCGCGAGCCCGATGTTCATCAAGGGGTCGGACGACTTCAGCCACGGCCTCAACGAGCGCGAGCCGATCGCCAACATCGCCCCGGCGATCAACTACTACCTATCGGTCTTCCGCGACCTGTCGCGGTGAGCACCGCCGCCACCGTCATTGCAGCCGACCCCGACGCCGACTGGAGCCTGCCGGGCTGGACGTACACCGACGCCGACTTCTTCGCCGCCGAGATGGAGGCCGTCATCCGCCCGTCGTGGCAGATCGTCTGCCACGTCAGCGACATCGCGCGCGCAGGCGACTTCCACACGATCGACTATCTGGGTGAAAGCATTGTTGTCGTTCGCGGCGATGATGGCATCGTGCGTGCTTTCGCCAACGTCTGCCGCCACCGCGCGATGCGCCTCGTCGAGGGACCGACCGGCTGCGCGCGGAAGATCGTCTGCCCGTATCACGCGTGGACCTATGAGACCGACGGGCGGCTGACCGGCGTTCCGATGCGCGGCGATTATCCAGCGTTGCGGCCTGTCGACAATGGGCTGGCTGTGGTCGACCTCGACATCTGGCGCGGCTTCGTCTTCGTCCGGCTCGAGGATCGCGGTGGTCCATCGGTCGCGACGATGATGGGCCCCTATGACGCTGAAGTCGCGCCGTACCGCCTTGATGACGTGCGGATGATCAGCCCAGCACGGCTGCGCGAGCGCAGCGTAAACTGGAAAAATGTGGGCGACAATTATTCGGATAATCTCCACATTCCCGTCGCCCACGACGGGCTGACGCGACTGTTCGGCAAAAGCTATGCGATCGCTGCCGAACCATGGGTCGACAAGATGTCGGGCGGCCTGATCGATCATCCCTCGGCGAACGCCTCGGAGCGGTTCTATCAAACGCACTTGCCCGTCGCCGAGCATCTTCCGGCGAGCAATCGAAGATTGTGGCTGTATTTCAAGCTGTGGCCGAACATGGCGTTCGATCTTTATCCCGACCAGATCGATTTCATGCAATGGTTGCCGTTGACGCCGACGACCAGCGTCCTTCGTGAAATGTCGTTCGCGTTACCCGACGACCGGCGCGCGATGAAGTTGGTGCGCTATGCAAATTCGCGGATCAACCGCGTCGTCAATGCCGAAGATACGTTTCTGATCGAGCGTGTTCAGGCCGGGATGGCGTCGCGCAGCTACACCGTCGGCCCGCTCGCCGCGAGCGAGGTCTGCCTCCGCAGCTTCGCCCGCAAGATTCGCGAGGCGGTTCCCGAAGCACGGCTCCACCACGCACCGCCGCACGGGTGGAGCAAGCGTGCACTCAAGGCAGGGGAAACAGCATGACCAAGCGGTATGACGCGCTCATCATCGGCGGGGGCCACAACGGACTCGTTTGTGCTTTTTACCTCGCCCGCGCGGGGTTGAAGGTCCGCATTCTCGAACGCCGCAAAATCGTCGGCGGGGCTGCGGTCACCGAGGAGTTCGCCCCCGGTTTCCGCAACTCGACCGCGAGCTACACCGTCAGCCTGCTGCGGCCCAAGGTCATCGCCGACATGCGCCTCCACGAACGCGGCTGGCGGATCATCGAGCGGACGATCTCGAACTTCTTCCCGCACCCCGACGGCTATCTCAAACTCGGCGGCGGCACCGCCCGAACTCAGGCGGAGTTTGCGCGCTTCTCGGCCAAGGACGCAGCGACGTTTCCGGCGTATGAAGCCGCGCTCGAGCGCGTTGCCGAGGTCCTGCGCGATCTCGCATTAAAAACGCCACCGAATGCTGGTGGTGGCGTGCGCGCACTCCTCGCCGCCGCCGCACAGGGGCGGAATATCGCCGGGATGGGGGTTGCGGCGCAGCGTGATGTCCTCGCGCTGTTCGTCAAATCGGCACGCGATTTTCTCGATGGCTGGTACGAGAATGATTTCGTCAAGGCGGCGTTCGGCTTCGACGCCGTCGTCGGCAACTACGCCAGCCCCGACACGCCGGGATCGGCATACGTCCTGCTCCACCACGTTTTCGGCGAAGTGAACGGCAAGAAGGGCGCTTGGGGCCATAGCGTCGGCGGCATGGGCGCGATCACGCAGTATATGGCCGAAGCGTGCGTCGAACTTGGTGTCGAAATCAGCCTTGAGGCCCCGGTGGCCAAGGTGCTGGTCGACGGCGTCAAGGTTGGCGGCGTCCGGCTGGAGAGCGGCGAGGAGATTGCCGCCGCCACCGTCGTCGCCAATGTCGGCCCGGCCCTGTTGTTCCGCCAGCTCGTCGATCGCAGCGATCAGCCCGCCGACTTCGCGCGGGCGATCGACGGCTTCAAGACGGGGTCGGGCACTTTCCGGATGAACATCGCGTTGAGCGAGTTGCCCGACTTCACCGTCCTCCCCGGCGCGACCAAGGCCGAGCACCACACGGCCGGCATCATCATCGCACCGACGCTCGACTATATGGACCGCGCGTTCACCGACGCGAAGGCAACCGGCTGGTCGAAGGAACCGATCATCGAGATGAAGCTGCCGACGACGGTCGACGACAGCCTCGCCCCGCCGGGTCGGCACATCGCCAGCCTGTTCTGCCAGCAGTTCTCGCCCACCCTGGCTGCCAAGTCCGACGGAACCCCGCAGTCGTGGGACGATGTCCGCGAGGGAGTCGCCGACCACATTATCGACACCGTCACCGCGCACGCGCCGAATTTCAAGGCAGCGATCATCGCTCGGCAGATTCACTCGCCGCTCGACCTCGAACGCAAATTCGGGCTGATCAGCGGCGACATCTTCCACGGGCAGATGGGCCTCGACCAGCTCTGGTCGGCACGCCCGGTCCTCGGCAGCGGCGACTATCGCGCCCCGATCCAGGGGCTCTATATGTGCGGCTCGGGAACCCACCCCGGCGGCGGCGTGACCGGCGCGCCCGGGCATAATGCGGCGCACGAAATCCTGCGCGACCGCAGCGTCTTAGGCCGCCTGTTTCCGCGCCGCGCCGCGTAGTGCGTACACTGGCAGCGCGGTGAGCATCAGGACGATGCTGAGGCCGCTTGCCTCCGCCCCTGCTCCCCAGAAGGCAACGGCGGTGAACACCAGCCCCGCCGTCGCCGTTACCACCGCGACGCGGCGGGCGAGCGCCGCGACGAGGATCGCGACATACAACCACAGCGTCGCGCACGTCGACAACAGCATTGCGGCGGTGAACATTCCGCCGAGCGAGCGGCTGGCGTTGAACAGGACCAGCGCGCTCGCCAGCGCCGACGATAGCAGCAGGACGCGGACCGGCACATCGCGCACCGACGTGCGGGCGAACCACTGCGGCAATAACCCGGCGCGTGCCATGCTGAGCGGCAACTCACCTTGGATCAGCACCCAGCCGTTCAATGCCCCGATCGCGGCGATCGCGGCGAACAGCGCCACGCCGAACGCCGCCGTCTGCCCCCAGAAGGTGGCGACGAACAAGGCAAACGGCGCGGGCGACGCGGCGACTGCCTGTGGCGGCAGCATCAGCACGATCGCCGAACAGACGATGAGGTAAAGAACACCGGTTACCGCCGTTCCGGTCATCGTCGCGCGCAGCACGGTTCTCGCCGGATCGCGGACACGGTTCGCCGCGACCCCCGCCGCCTCGAAGCCTACCAGCGCGAACAATGTCAGCGTCACCGCGCTTGCCAGCCCGGTGAACAGATCGTGCGGCGGTGGCAGCGGTGGCAGGGTGACGGGAAGGACCCGCCCGATGCCGACAGCGATCGCGACGACGGCGAGCAATGGCAGCAGCTTGAGAACCGTCGTCACCACCTGAAACTCGCCCGCGCGCCGCGCCCCTGCGAGGTTGAGAACGGTCAGCGCCCAGATTAGCGCAACCGCAACCAGCGCGCCGGTCAGCGGCGTTGAAGCGATCGGCGGGTAGATGGCGGCAAGATAGCTGGCCGCGGCGATGGCGATCGCGGCGTTCGCCGACCACACCGCGACCCAGTAACTCCACCCGACGAGAACGCCGGGCAGTGGTCCGATAACGGCGGCGGTAACCGCAATCGCGCCGCTGACTTCGGGCATCGTCGCCGCCAGCCGCGACAGCGTCCAGCCGATCGCCAGCGCCCCCGCGCTCCCAACCACCCACGCCACGGCTCCGGTCCATCCGAACGGCGCGAGTGCGGACGGGACAAGGAACACCCCCGACCCGATCATCCCGCCAACGACAAGCGCCGTCGCCGTCCACAACCCGAACGGGCGGGCCTTGTCGTCGTGCCGATCGCTTCGTTCATCCGTCACCGGCGCAGTGAAGCATGGACGTGACGGCGACGCCAGACGCCGCAGCCCCCGACTGCGCTGTCCTACACACCGCGCTTTGGTCGATGGCTGATCCGGTGGATCGACACCGGGTGGCAGGTGGGAACCGGCGTCAGCGTCCGGCTAGAACGCGCCCCGCAACGGCATCGAGCCGCGCCAAAACGATCGGATCGCGCGCGTCCGGCGCGGTAATCAGCGCATGGTCGAGGACGGTATCGAGCGGCGACGCCGTCCGCTCGGGCGGCAGTGCTGTAATGAAATGGTTGACCAGCGCGCGTGCCGTCGCCCCGTTCGTCGTCATCTGGGCGATGATCGCACTGACCTCGACGAACGCTGCGGTCTCGCGCCAGCAGTCGTAATCGGTGACCATACCAACGAGCGCATAGGGCAGCTCGGCTTCGCGGGCGAGGCGCGCCTCGGGCATTGCGGTCATGCCGATGACATCGGCCCCCCATTGCCGGAACAACAAGCTTTCGGCGCGCGTCGAAAATTGCGGGCCCTCCATCGCGAGGTACGTCGCCCCTTCGGCCAGTCGCCCTCCGGCGGCGATAACGGCGGCCCCGGCAAAAGCCGACAAGCGCGGACAGACCGGCTCGGCCATCGACACATGCGCGACCATGCCCGTCCCGAAGAAGCTCGCCGGGCGCGCGACGGTGCGGTCGATAAACTGGTCGACGACGACGAAACGCCCCGGTTCAAGCTCCTCGCGCAGGCTGCCGATCGACGAAATTGCCAGAATGTCGGTGCATCCCGACCGCTTCAGCGCGTCGATATTGGCGCGGGCGTTGACCTCACCGGGCGGGATGCGATGTCCCCGCCCGTGACGCGGCAGGAAACGCACGTCGATCGCGCCGATCCGCCCATACAAGATGGCATCCGATGGCTCCCCCCACGGCGATGCCACCGACCGCCACTCGGCATCCGCCAGCGCATCGATCGCGTACAGTCCTGATCCGCCGATGATTCCGATCGTCCACCGCGTCATCACAGCCT
>JBBRQR010000009.1:0-22019 GCA_038226115.1 Sphingomonadales bacterium
AGCGTCGTTGCAGAGCCGGGGCAGTCGAAATCCACGTGGCTAGGCGCTTTGGCCCGTGCGCCCCATCGCGAGGAACTTCGCACGGCGGCCAGCGCGCAACGCGGCGGGGGACTGGGTTTCGAGCGCGGTCAGCTCGGCGGCGATCGCCGTTCCCAGCCGCGCCATCGCCGTCGCCGGATCGCGGTGCGCGCCGCCGCGCGGTTCGTAGATGATGCGGTCGACGACGCCGAGTTTCTTGAGGTCGCTCGCGGTAATCTTCATCGCCTCGGCGGCCTCGGCGGCGCGGCTGGGACCGGCGGGAACCGGGCGACCGTCGGGCGTCGTCGCGCCGGCCTTGTTATCGCCGCGCCACAGGATCGACGCACAACCTTCGGGCGAAATGACGGCGTAGATCGCGTGTTCGAACATGACGATGCGGTTGGCCGTCGCCAACGCGACCGCGCCCCCGGACCCGCCCTCGCCGACGATCGCCGTGACCATCGGCACATCGAGGTCGAGGCAGGCGGCGGTGGCGCGGGCGATCGCTTCGGCCTGCCCGCGTTCCTCGGCGTCGATCCCGGGGAAGGCTCCGGGCGTGTCGACGAGCGTGACGACCGGCAAGCCGAAGCGCGCCGCCATGCCCATCAGCCGCGTCGCCTTGCGGTAGCCCTCGGGGCGACCCATGCCGAAGTTGTGCTTGACCCGGCTCGCGGTGTCGGCCCCCTTTTCATGGCCGATGACCATGACCGAGCGCCCTTTCAGTCGCCCGATGCCGCCGACGATCGCCGCGTCCTCGCCAAACGCCCGGTCACCGGCGAGCGGGGTGAAGTCGTCGATCAGCGCGGCGACATAGTCCTTGAAATGCGGGCGTTCGGCATGGCGCGCGACGATCGTCTTTTGCCACGGCGTCAGCCGCGAATAAATATCGGCGAGCTGGCGTTCGGCGCGGTCGGCAAGGCGGTCGGCCTCGGCCCGCGCCTCTGGCGAGCCGTCGGCACGAAGGTCGGCGACGCGCGCCTCAAGCTCGGCGACGGGCTTTTCAAATTCGAGGAAAGCAACCATCGGCGCGCAATTAGCCGGGATGCGCCGGTGACGCAACGCGCACCGCCCGTCAGCCCGCGCGACGAAAGCTGAAGTACCAGACTTCATGGCCTTGCCGCCGCGCCTTCGCCTCATAGCGCGTCGGCGGCCAGTCGGCGGGGCGAATTTCCCAATCGGCGCGCGACGTTGCCGTCCAGATAAAATCGCGGCGGCGCGCCATCATCATCAGCGTGTGGCGGCAATAGACCGCGTGGTCGGTGCCGATCCGCAGCTCCGCCCCCGGGGCCAGTTTTGCCGCGAGCAGGTCGAGCGGACCCGGATTAACGAAGCGCCGCTTGGCGTGGCGCGCCTTGGGCCACGGGTCGGGGTGGAGCAGGAACGCACGCGACAACCCGCCGTCGGGCAGTCGGTCGAGCACGTCGAGCGCGTCCCCCATATGCAGCCGGACATTGGTCAGGCCCGCGCGCTCGATATGCCCGAGCGCGCCGACGACGCCATTGAGGAACGGCTCCGCCCCGATCAGCCCGACATCGGGATTGGCAGCGGCCTGCGCGGCAAGATGCTCGCCCGACCCGAAGCCGATCTCGAGCCACAGCGGACGCGCGCGGTCACCGTCGGCATCGAACAGCGCCGCCGCCGTCAGCGGCCCGGCGGGAACGGCGACGCGTGGCAGCAGCGTCTCGACGAGCGCCGCCTGCCCAATCCGCAGCTTATGCCCCTGCTGCCGCCCGTACAGGCGGCGAAGGGTGGTCGGGTCGGTCGAAATCAGGCCACCGCCGCCTTCAGCGCGTCGACGAGATCGAGCTTTTCCCAGCTGAAGCCGCCGTCGGCGTCGGGGGTGCGCCCGAAGTGGCCGTAGCTCGCGCTGCGCTGGTAAATCGGCTTGTTGAGGCCGAGATGTTCGCGGATACCGCGCGGCGTCAGGCGAACCAGCGTCGGCAGCGCCGCTTCGAGCGTCGCCTCGGGCACGGTTCCGGTGCCGTGGGTGTCAACGTAAAGCGATAATGGCTCCGACACGCCGATGGCATAGCTGAGCTGGATCGTGACGCGGCGGGCGAGGCCGGCGGCGACGATGTTCTTCGCCATGTAGCGGCTGATATACGCCGCCGAGCGGTCGACCTTGGTCGGGTCCTTGCCGCTGAACGCGCCGCCGCCATGGGGAGCCGCGCCGCCATAAGTGTCGACGATGATCTTGCGCCCGGTGACCCCGGCGTCACCGTCAGGGCCGCCGATCTCGAAGCGCCCGGTCGGGTTGACGTAGATCTTGGTATCGGCGGTGATGAAGCCGTCGGGCAGGACGTCGTGGAAGATTTGCGTGACGTAGTCGCGAAGCGTCGCGTATTTCGCCGCGTCGCCGCCCGTTTTGCCATCGGCATCCCACGGCACGCAATAATCGACCGCGTGCTGGGTCGAGACGACGAGCGCGGTGGCACGGACCGGGCGCTCATCCTCATACGCCAACGTCACCTGGCTCTTGGCGTCGGGCTCGAGGAACGGCGCGGCCCCCGAGTGGCGGTCGGCGGCCATCCGCTCAAGAATCTTGTGCGAATAATACAGCGTTGCGGGCATGAAATCGGGCGTCTCGTCGGTCGCGTAGCCGAACATGATGCCCTGGTCGCCCGCGCCCTCGTCCTTGTTGCCGCTGGCATCGACGCCCTGCGCGATATGCGCCGATTGCGGGTGGAGATGATTTTCGAAAACGAGGTTCTGCCAGTGGAAGCCGTCCTGTTCATATCCGATGCGCGCGACGGTCGCGCGGACCGCGGCCTGAATTTCCTCCTGCGCGCCCGGAGTCCAGTTTCCGGCGGTGTCGATCATGCCGGACCCGCGGACTTCACCGGCGAGGACGACGCGGTTTGTCGTCGTCAACGTCTCGCACGCGACACGAGCATAGGGGTCCTTGCTCAAGAACAGGTCGACGACGGCGTCGCTGATCTGGTCGGCGACCTTGTCGGGGTGGCCTTCGGAAACCGATTCGCTGGTGAAGAGGAATGCGCTGCGCGGCATACGGATGACCTTTGTGGTTCCCGCGTCGATTAGTGGCGGGCGCGGCCTCGCGCAAGCCGTATAAGGCTATCCTTATATCCGCCGCCGGAGCGCGACGGCGGCGGCAAGCAATGTCAGACCGAGGGCAAAGCTCGTCCAATGGGCAAAGCGCGCAAACAACGTCGGCGGTAACGGCGGCGGCAGGCGCAGCGACAGCGTCGACATGACGTGCGGGCCGATGCTCGCGACAACCCGCCCGTGCGCGTCGATCACCGCGCTGATGCCCGTCGGGGTGACGCGGGCGATCGGCAGGCCCTCCTCGATTGCGCGGAGGCGGGCTTGGGCCAAATGCTGCGGTGGCCCCCATGCGCCGAACCACGCATCGTTCGAGATATTGACGATCCACGCCGGGCGGTGCGCCTCGTCGACGATCGCGGCGGGGAAGATCACCTCATAACAAATCTGAATGCCCGCTGCCGGAAAGCCGGGAAGGGTCAGGGTGCGCGGGCCCGGACCGGGCAGAAAGTCGATCGCACCCGGCGCGAGGCGGGCGATGCCGAGCCGCGTCATCAACGGACGCGCCGGGACATACTCTCCGAGCGGGACCAGGTGGCTCTTGTCGTAGCGGCCGAGCAGGTTCGCATTGCTGTCGAGAACGAACAGGCTGTTCGTCGCCGCTGCCGGAGTGCCGTCGAAGTTGCGGATCAGCGATTCACCGCCGAAAAGGAGCAGATCACCGGGGCTGAGAAAACTCGCGAGATGCGCTCGCAGCGCGGGATCCTCGGCGACGAGGTCGAGGACCGCCGATTCCGACCAGATCGTGATCGCCTGACGGTGCGGTGCGGGGCCGATCGCCTGTCGCGACAGTGCGAGATAGCGTTCGACGTGCGCGACAGGGTCGTCGTACTTCGCGCCCTGCCCGATGTTCGGCTGGATCAGGTGGACGAGCGGGCCGGTTAGGGGGGCGGGAGCGACATCCGGCCGAATAAGCGACATGATTACGCAAAAGGCGACGATCGCGACCGCACTGCGGACGTCGCGCTTGAGGCCGACGATAGCGATCAGTCCTCCGGCTAGAACCGCCAAGCCCGACAGGCCAAGGGCGCCAACGATGCCGGCGCTCTGTGCGACCAGCCATACGTTAAGCCACGCCGCGCCGAGCGGGTTCCATGCGAACCCAGAAAGCACGTGGCCGCGCAGCCATTCGGTCAGCATCCACGCGGCGGCGAATACGAACACGCGGCTGATCCGTCCGCCCGGCCATGCGCGCGTCAGAGCGGCGGCGATCCCCGGATACAGTGCGAGGAACATCGACAGCAGGACGACGGTAACCCAGCCCATGATCGGCGGCATCGCCGCCTGGTAGGTGAAGGCGGTAGCAATCCAGTTGAGGCTGATGACGAACTGCCCGACGCCGAACATCCAGCCGATCAGGGCAGCGCCGCGCACCGTGCGGGCCTCGAGGGTGAGGCCGACCAGCACAGCGACGCCGATCAGCGTCAGCGGCCATAGATCGAGTGGAGCAAATCCTAGTGCCGACGCGGCCCCGGCGAGCAAGGCAAACAGCGGAAGGGCGCGACGCGGCATCCGGCGGCTGTAGCGAAGTCGTGTGACGGAGGAAACCGGCGGTCACATTCGCCGCCGTCAACGCTGCCACCCCCGCGAACGGGGGTGGCAGAATTTCGACTTACTGCGGCGCGGTCGTGACGGTGGTCGACGTCTTATCGACCGCGACAGCGGCGCGTGCCGGACGAACCACGACGCGGCGCGTCGCGCGGCGGGCGGGACGGACGACACGGGTGTGCGTCGTAGCTACGGTCGTCGCGACCGGCGCAGGAGCCGGCGTCTCGACGATCACCGGCGCGGGGGCGGGCGCATTACGCAGCGCGGTCGCTTCGGCGTTGGCGTTGGCGGCGTCGCTCTTCGCGGCGGCAGCTTCGGTCTGTGCGGCAGCGGCGCGATCGCCCGCAGCAGCGGCCGAGTCACGCGCCGACGCGGCGGAAGCCTCGGCATTCATGCGACCATTACGCTCGGCGGCGACGCGACGGTCCTGACCGACGACGTTGGCGCGGTCGGCGAGTTCGCTTGCATGCTGCGCGTCGCTGATCGCCTCTTCCTTGCGGCCACGGTCCAGACGGGCCTTCGCCGACATCAGGGCGTCGCGCGCCTGGGCGAGCGGCAGGCCGGCGGTGGCGTCGGCTCCGGCCTTTGCAGCGGCGTCGATCTTTCCCTGCGCGGCGGCGATCGCCTGACGCGCGCGGTCGGCTTCACCGGCGAGAACAGGCATCGCTGTAGCAGCGAGCAGGAATGAAAGGCCCGCAGTGCGGACAAGTCGATTGATGTACACGGTCGTAACTCCCAACATGATGTGCGACGATGCCTAACGGGTGCGACATCGTGTCGGTTCCGTTTCGGTGATCGTCACAGCGCGTTAGACTTCGCCCGGTGAACCACCCGTGACGGCGTTGTTCATGCTGGCGACTGATAGGAAAGGGACGCCGATGACCGACCAGGTCGACCCCGCCGCTGCCATTCGCGCGATGGTCGATCAATGGGTTTCGCTGTCGGCGGCGCTGTCGGGCCGGGCCGCCGGTGAACCGCCAACGCGGTTCGATCTCGGTGCAGTCTCGACACAACTGCTCGGCGCGGTCAACCTGCCGACCCGTGCCGAGGTTCTTGCAATCGGCGCTGCGATCGCGGCGGTCGACGCGCGACTGGCGCGGATCGAGGCGATGTTGGGGCCGAACGCCGCCGACGCGCGTTCAGATCGCTCAACTACAATCGTTAGGAGTTCGACAATGGCCGACCTTTCGCAGATCAAGGAACACATGAACATTATTGGTGCCGACGGCGTCCACGTTGGCACGGTCGACGGTGTGGAGGGTGGGCGGATCAAGCTGACCAAGGACAGCTCAAGCCATACCGACCACCACCATTTCATCTCGGGCGGCCTCGTCGCCGGGGTCGAAGGCAACGACGTCCGGCTGTCGGCCAATGGCGACGTCGCGGTGACTTTCGAGGAAGAGGCCTGACCACGATGCAGGTCGCCACGGCGGCCCCCATCGCGTAGCGCACCGCCGGTGCACGGCTGGATCATCCTCGACAAACCACTCGGCATCAGTAGCGCCGGGGGTGTTGGTGCAATCAAACGCATCCTGCGCGAGGCAGGCTATGCCAAGACCAAAATCGGGCACGGCGGGACGCTCGACCCATTGGCGACGGGCGTCCTGCCGATTGCGCTCGGCGAGGCGACCAAATTGGCCGGACGGATGCTCGACGCGACGAAGAGCTACGCCTTTACCGTCGCGTGGGGGGCGGCGACGGCGACCGACGATGCCGAAGGGGCAGTCATCGCGACGAGTGAGGTCCGCCCCGACGTAGCGGCGATCCGCGCCGTCCTCGCGCGTTTCACCGGACCAATTGTCCAAACCCCCCCGGCCTATTCTGCGCTCAAGGTCGATGGCGAGCGCGCGTATAAGCTCGCCCGCGCTGGCGAGTCGGTGGTGCTTGCCGAACGGCATCTGACGATCTTCGCGCTCGATCTGCTCGATGCGCGCCCGGACGCCGCCGACTTCGCGGTGACGTGTTCGAAGGGCACCTACGTTCGCAGCCTTGCCCGCGACCTGGCCCTCGCTGTGGGCACCGTGGGGCACGTCGCCGTGCTGCGCCGGACGCGCGCGGGGCCATTCACCCTGACTCAGGCGATTTCGCTCGACAAACTGGCGGGTTTGCTGCAGGCGGGCGATGAACAGGCGATACTACCGCTGACGGCGGGGCTGGACGACATCCCGGCTCTATCCGTTACGCCCGAAGACGCTGCCCTCCTTAAACAAGGTCGGACGCTCCCCGGGCACCCCGCATCCCACGGGCTGTATCTGGCGACCGACGGACCTGTTCCGGTCGCCTTGGTGGACATTACGTCTGCCGCGATACGAGTCGTGCGCGGGTTCAACTTTGATTGAGGAGACCCACGATGTCGATCACTGCCGAGCGCAAGACTGCGCTCATCGCCGAACACGCCCGTGGCAAGGACGATACCGGTTCGCCCGAAGTCCAGGTCGCCATCCTGACCGAGCGCATCGCCAACCTGACCGAGCATTTCAAGACCCACGGCAAGGACAATCACAGCCGCCGCGGTCTGCTCGTGCTGGTCAACACCCGCCGCTCGCTCCTCGACTATCTCAAGGATCGTGACGCGGGTCGCTACACGGCGATCATCGGCAAGCTCGGGCTGCGGAAGTAGTCGCGCGCAACTAATTCGGAGCAGGCCCCAATTCCGGGGCCTGTTTCTTTTCCGGCCACCGCAATGACGCGAGGCCGGCTGTAGGCCGCGCACGGCATGGGCCGGGCGCTGATGAAAGACGATACCATGTTCAATATCCACACTCAGGAAGTCATGTGGGGCGGGCGCAAGCTGACCCTCGAAACCGGGCGCGTTGCGCGACAGGCCGATGGCGCGGTGCTCGCGACCTACGGCGACACCGTCGTGCTGTGCGCCGTCACCGCCGCCAAGTCGGTCAAGGAGGGGCAGGATTTCTTCCCGCTTACCGTCCATTATCAGGAGAAGTTCTCCGCCGCCGGCCGCATTCCGGGCGGATTCTTCAAGCGCGAGCGGGGTGCTACCGAGCATGAGACGCTCACCAGCCGCCTGATCGACCGTCCGATCCGCCCGCTGTTCCCCGAAGGCTTCTACAACGAAGTCCTGATCATCGCGCAGGTCCTGTCGTATGACGGCGAGAACGAGGCCGACATCGTCGCGTTGATCGCCGCGTCCGCAGCTTTGACGTTGAGCGGCGTGCCGTTCATGGGCCCGCTCGCCGCCGCGCGCGTCGCCTATGTCGACGGCCAGTATATCCTCAACCCGACCAAGACGCAGATCAAGGAAGGCAGCCTCGAGCTGATCGCCGCCGGCACCCGCGATGCAATCTTGATGGTCGAGTCCGAAGCGAAGGAACTGTCGGAAGAGGTCATGCTCGGCGCGGTGATGTTCGCGCACAACGAATCGAAGCCGGTGATCGACGCGATCATCAAGCTCGCCGAAGCCGGTGCGAAGGATCCGTGGGAGCTGAAGGCCGGCGACGACGCCAAGTCGATGATCGATTCGATCAAGGGCGTCGCCGGAGCCGCGATTGCCGACGCGTACAAGATCATCGCCAAGGCCGACCGCCAGTCGGCGCTCGGGGTGGCGAAGGCCAAGGTCAAGGAACTGTTCGCCGGTTCGGCCCCCGCCGAGGCGTTGAAGGCATCGAAGCTCGTCAAGAAGATCGAGGCCGGGATCGTCCGCACCCAGATCCTCAAGGACGGCATCCGCATCGACGGGCGCGACACCAAGACGGTCCGCCCGATCGAGGCGATGGTCGGCTTCCTGCCGCGCACCCACGGCTCGGCGCTATTTACCCGCGGCGAGACGCAGGCGATCGTGTCGACGACGCTGGGCACCTCGGACAGTGAGCAGATGATCGATGGCCTCGACGGCCTGCGCTACGAACGCTTCATGCTCCACTACAACTTCCCGCCATACTCGGTCGGTGAAGTCGGACGCTTCGGTGCGCCGAGCCGCCGCGATATCGGCCACGGCAAGCTGGCGTGGCGTGCGGTCAACCCGCTGCTGCCGACGAAGGAAGCGTTCCCGTATACGATCCGCGTTTTGTCGGACATCACCGAGTCGAACGGCTCGTCGTCGATGGCGACGGTGTGTGGCGCGTCGCTCGCGCTGATGGATGCGGGCGTTCCCCTCATCCGTCCGGTCGCGGGGATCGCGATGGGCCTGATCCTCGAAGGCAAGGAGTTCGCGGTTCTCAGCGACATCCTCGGCGACGAAGATCACCTGGGTGACATGGACTTCAAGGTCGCGGGGACTTCGGAAGGCGTCACTGCGCTCCAGATGGACATCAAGGTCGCCGGCATCACCGAGGAGATCATGAAGGTCGCGCTCGATCAGGCGAAGGCCGGTCGTGAGCACATCCTGGGCGAAATGGCGAAAGCGCTCGATACGACCCGGACCGAGATGAGCGCGCACGCGCCGCGCATCGAGAGCTTCCAGATCGACAAGGCGAAGATCCGCGACGTCATCGGCACCGGCGGCAAGATCATCCGCGAAATCGTCGCCACCACTGGCGCCAAGGTCAACATCGAGGACGACGGCACGGTCAAGATCGCATCGTCCGATCCGGCGCAGATCGAGGCCGCCAAGAAGTGGATTCTCGGCATCACGCAGGAAGCCGAAGTCGGTAAGGTCTACGACGGCAAGGTCGTGTCGATGGTCGACTTCGGCGTGTTCGTGAACTTCATGGGGTCGAAGGACGGTCTCGTGCACATCAGCGAGATCAAGAACGAGCGCGTCGCCAAGGTCAGCGAAGTCCTGACCGAAGGCCAGCCGGTCAAGGTCAAGGTGCTCGGCATCGACGACCGCGGCAAGGTTCGCCTGTCGATGCGCCTCGTCGATCAGACGACCGGCGAGGAGATCGCCGACACCCGCCCACCGCGTGAGGACGGTCCCGACCGTGGCCCGCGCAGCGATCGCGGCCCGCGCCGTGATGGCGGCGGTGGCGGCGACCGTGGCCGTGGCGGCGGGGACCGTGGTCCGCGCCGTGATGGTGGTGCACCTCGCAACGATGACCGTGGTCCGCGCCCCGAGCGCGCCGCTGAGCCCGAGGGTGAGCCGGTGTTTGCGCCGAACTTCATCGTCGGCGACCGCGACTAGGCTCTTCGCTTGAGCCAACGGACAGGGCCGCGCAGCGATGCGCGGCCCTTTTCGTGTCAGTCGATGAAAGTCGCCGTTCGCTGCCGGGTCCGATCAACGATCAGCCGGGTGACGTCGGGCCGGGAATAGTGACCGGCGGGGTCGAAGTTCTGGCGGGCGCGGCGGACTTCGCGGGGGTCGAGGGTCGCGGTCAGCAGCACCTCGCCGCCGGTGAACGGTTCGACCAGCCACGTTCCGTCGGGGGCGGCGATGCAGCTGCCGCCGTCGGCCAGAACCTCGGGGCACGTCGCCAGCATCGCGGCGGCCGGGTGATCGGCGGCGATGTCGCTCCGCCGCAGGATCGCGCTCGCCGAAAGGACATAGCTGCGGCCCTCCATCGCCGCCACCGGCGTCAGCCGATCGGTATTGCGCCGGTTGCCTGGCCAGATCGCGACGTGGAGGTCCTCGCCTTGGGCATAGAGCGCAGCGCGGGTCAGCGGCATCCAGTTCTCGAAGCAGTTCAATGCGCCGACAGTGAAGTCGCCGACGCGGTGGACAACAAGGCCATGGCCATCGCCCGCCGCCCAGACCAGCCGCTCCTCGTACGTCGGCACGAGCTTGCGGTGGACGCTGCGGATCCGCCCGTCGGCGCCGATATGGACCGCGCTGCAATACAGGCTATGCCCCGACCGGTCGGCGGCGCGCTCGATCACGCCAGCGATGACGGCGATCCGCCCACGCGCGGCGGCGGCGCACAGGTCGGCAAGGTCGATGTCGATGCGGACGGCTTGCGCCGAATAGAGCGCGAACAGGTCCTTTTGCGCCGAGGAGTCGAACCGCGCGCCGTCAGTCCATTCGACCCAGAACGGATAGCCGGGAAGGACCGCCTCACCGAAAACGACCAGCCCGCACCCCTGCCCCGCCGCATCGTCGATCCATGTGACCATCTTGGCCAGTGTTGCGGCGCGGTCGAGCCAGACCGGCGCGATCTGCGCGATGCCGACGGTCAGCGGCGCGTCGGCAATGACATTGGTCCGGGCCGTGTCACTCATCGTCGCTCCCTCGCTTTGCGCGCGCTTTTTGCGGCGGCGTCCGTATATGCTAGGCGCTGGCTTTTACGAAGGCGATCGATGCTCAACGGGTTGAATGCGGTGACGATGGGGGGACGGCAGATTTTGCCGCTCGTCGAGGGCGGCAAAGGCGTCGCTGCGACCAACCATCTGTCGTCGGGGGCATGGGCCTTGGCGGGCGGCGTCGGCACGATCAGCGCGGTCAACGCCGACAGCTATGACCCGACCGGACGGATTATCCCGCAGATCTATGCCGCGCTAAGCCGCCGCGACCGCCACGAGGAACTCGTCGGTTACGCCATCGAGGGCGCGGTCCAGCAGGTCGAGCGCGCCTATGATATGGCGTCGGCGGAACTGCGGCGCGGCTTTGGCGCAATAAATATCAATGTGTTGTGGGAAATGGGCGGGGCGCAGCGAGTCCTCCACGGTGTCCTCGAACGCACACGCGGCCTCGTCAACGGCGTCACTTGCGGCGCGGGAATGCCGTACAAGCTGAGCGAAATCGCCGCCCAATACGGCGTCCATTATTACCCTATCATCAGCAGCGCGCGCGCATTCCGGGCGCTGTGGAAGCGAGCCTATAGCAAGGCTGCCGACTGGCTCGGCGCGGTCGTCTATGAAGACCCGTGGCTCGCGGGCGGCCACAACGGGCTGTCGAATGCCGAGGATCCGCGCGCGCCGCAGGACCCGCTGCCGCGCGTCCGCGACCTGCGCGCAGTGATGCGCGAAAGCGGCATTCCGGATTCGGTGCCGATCGTCATGGCCGGTGGCGTCTGGGCATTGCGCGAGTGGACCGACTGGCTCGGCAACCCCGAACTCGGCCAGATTGTCTTCCAGTTCGGCACCCGCCCCCTGCTGACGGTCGAAAGCCCGATCCCGCAGGGGTGGAAGGACCGGCTGCTGACGTTGAAGGCGGGCGACATCCTCCTCCACAAATTCTCGCCGACCGGTTTTTATTCGAGCGCGGTCCGCAACCCGTACATTCGCACATTGGAGGCGCGGTCGGAGCGCCAGATCGCGTTCAGCACGACGGCGACCGGGGACCACCAGTTCCTTCTCGACGTCGGCGTCGGACGCAAAAAATACTGGGTCACCCGCGACGACTTGCTGCGCGCCCGCGAATGGGCGGCGCTGGGCAATTCGGAAGCGCTCAAGACCCCCGACAACACGCTTGTCTTCGTCACCCCCGAAGACAAGGGCGTCATCCGCCAGGACCAGAGCGACTGCATGGGCTGCCTCAGCCAATGCGGCTTCAGTAGCTGGGCCGATTCGGAGAGCAATTCGACGGGACGCCTCGCCGATCCGCGCAGCTTTTGCATCCAGAAGACGCTGCAGGACATCGCCCACGGCGGCGATACCGAGGCAAACCTGATGTTCGGCGGCCACAGCGCGTTCCGCTTCGCGACCGACCCGTTTTATTCCAATGGCTTCGTGCCCACGGTCAAGCAGCTAGTCGACCGGATTATGACCGGCGACTGACTTGCGGAATGCTCGTTTCAACGTCCTCGTCTAGTCCAGCGTCCTAGGACAGGCCTCTTGCGCGGCACGATGAATACCGTCTAGCTCCGCCCCTCCAGCTCTGTCCCCGTCAGCCGCACGACG
Organism: Sphingomonadales bacterium; assembly: GCA_038226115.1. Lineage (GTDB taxonomy): Bacteria > Pseudomonadota > Alphaproteobacteria > Sphingomonadales > Sphingomonadaceae > Polymorphobacter_B. The sequence continues at coordinate 12,361 of JBBRQR010000009.1, forward strand.
TGGACGACGTTGGTCGTTCCCGGCGTCGCGAACGGCACCCCCGCGATCAGGACGAGCAGGTCGCCGCCGACTGCGATCTGAGTTCGCAGCGCCATCCGCTTTGCCTTGTCGACCATCGCTTCGAACGCGGCGACATCGCGGGTGACGACGGCGTGGACGCCCCAGACCAGCCCCAGCCGCCGCGCCGTCGCACGAACCGGGGTCAGGCACAGGATCGGGACTCCGCCGCCGCCGCGTTCGCGCGCCGCCCGCCGCGCAGTCGAGCCGGAAATCGTGAAGCAGACCATCGCCTTTGCGCCGATCGTCCGCGCGATCGCAGCGGCGGCGGCGCTAATCGCGTCGGCGGTCGTCGGCGCGGTCGCGGTTTCGGTAAAGTGGACGCGGGCATAATATTGCGGGTCGGCCTCGGTCGTCCGCGCGATCGCATCCATCATCGCGACCGCTTCTACCGGCCACGCCCCGGCCGCACTTTCGGCCGACAGCATCACCGCGTCCGCTCCGTCGTAAATCGCCGTGGCGACGTCGCTGACCTCGGCGCGGGTCGGCGTCGGCGACACAATCATCGATTCGAGCATTTGGGTGGCGACAACGACCGGCTTGCCCATCGCGCGGGCGAGCGCGACGATCCGCTTTTGTGCCGGGGGAACCTGTTCAGGGGGCAGCTCGACGCCGAGATCGCCGCGTGCGACCATCACCGCGTCGGCGAGTTCGAGAATTTCGGCCAGCCGGTCGAGTGCGGCGGGCTTTTCGATCTTGGCGAGCAACGCCGCGCGCCCCCCGATCAGCGCTCGCGCCTCGGCGACGTCTTCGGGGCGCTGGACGAACGACAGGCCGATCCAGTCTACGCCGTGGTCGAGCGCGAAGTCGAGATCGGCGCGGTCCTTCGGCGTCAGCGCGGGCAACGGGACGACGACGTCGGGGACGTTGACCCCCTTGCGGTCGGACAGCGTTCCCGGCGTGACGACGACTGTCGTGATCCGGTCGGGAGCGACATGGGTGCAGCGCAGGACGACCTTGCCGTCGTCGACCAGAAGCCGCGCGTCGGCGGCAAGCGCGGCGAACAGTTCCTTGTGCGGCAGACACACCCGCGTCGCGTCGCCGGGCGCGGGATCGAGGTCGAGGGTAAAGGTCGCGCCACGCTCCAATTCAACCTTGCCGCCGGCGAAGGTGCCGACGCGAAGCTTGGGACCCTGCAAGTCGGCAAGGATTGTCAACGGACGTCCAATTTCGGCCTCGAGCGCGCGGATGTTGGCGATCAGGTCGCCGCGTGCCTCAGGCGTGCCGTGGCTCATGTTGACGCGAAAGGCGTCGGCCCCGGCGGCATTGAGCGCGCGGATCATCGCGAGCGACGCCGACGCAGGACCGAGCGTCGCAAGGACCTTGACCCGGCGAGTGCGGGGGGTGAACACGGGTGCGGCTCCTTTGGCTGTGCGGGGGGCCTAGCCGCATCCGCCGCGCCGCTCAACCGGAGACCCGGCCCCATGACGATGATAACCGCAACGATCCTAGACGATGCGACCCGTGATGCGATCGAAGCCGCCGCCTTCCGCCGCCTGACGGCGCTGCTGCGCCACCGCACCGACGTCCAGAACATCGACCTGATGGGGACCGGCGGCTTTTGCCGCAACTGCCTATCCGACTGGGTCGCCGACGCCGCCGCCAACCACGGCGTGGCCCTGTCAAAGGACGCCGCGCGCGAGATGGTCTATGGGATGCCCTACGCCGAGTATAAGGCGAGCCACCAGGCTCCGGCGAGCGACGCGCAACTCGCAGCGATGGTCGCGAGCGTGGCGATGAATCGTACGGTCGACGACGTCGACATTTCCCCGGCAGGCAAGGCGTGATCTTGCCGTCCCGCGCCGCGTCATTATTCGGTAACAGTGCTGGCGGAAGACAGCGGCGGCTCCAACGGGGCGCGACGACGTGGGCGGCGGGGGATTGTGGCAATGCCCCCCGTAGGCAGATGAACCAGGGTTTGGGTGATGCGGGTGCGTTCAGGAATTTGGCTGGCGGTCGTGATGTCTGCCGCCGCGCCGGTGTTCGCGCAGGAAGCTCCGGCGGTCGAGGATGAGATCGTCGTCACTGCCGGGCGTCAGCCGGGGGCGGTCGCGGGCGACATCAAGCCCGAACTTCAGCTAAGCCCCGCCGACATCCGCAGCTATGGTGTGTCGTCGGTCGCCGACCTGCTGACCGCGATTGCACCGCAGACGAATTCGACTCGAGGTGGCGGCGGGATGCCGCTGGTGCTAGTCAACGGTCGCCGCATCTCCGGCTTCGGTGAGATCCGCGACCTGCCACCCGAGGCGATCGCACGGGTCGATATCCTGCCCGAAGAGGTCGCGCTTAAATATGGCGCGCCCGCCGATCAGCGCGTCGTCAACTTCGTCCTGCGCCCACGCTTTCGCGCCACCACCGCCGAGGGCAAGGGCGGGACAGCCACGCGCGGCGGGGCGGCGAATGCAGAGGCGGAGGCCAACTACCTTCGCATCCAGAAGGATGGGCGCCTCAACCTCAACGCGCGGGCCAACCATGTCGACGGCGTGCGCGAGGCCGATCGTGGCGTCGTCGCCGCGCCGCCGCGCCTCACGATCATCGGCGACACGCCCGACCCGACCCGCTTCCGCTCGCTCACCCGCGATATCGACACGGCGCAGCTGAACGCCGTCTACAACCACGTCTTGCCCGACAATCTGTCGGCGACCGCCAATTTTCGCGCCGAGGTCAATGCTTCGACGGGGCAGAACGGCCTTGCCACGCTCGTCCTGCCGCTGCCGGGCACGGGGCCGGTTACGCGCTACGCCGGCCTGTCGCCGCTGTTTGCCGAAACCAAGGTGTCGAGCCTCCATCTTGGCACGACGCTCAACCACGACGGGGCCGACTGGCGCTGGTCGGTCGTCACCAACCTCGACCGCACCGACACGCGGACGCGCAACGATACCGGGGTCGACGGCAGTGCCTTCGCTGCACTCGTCTCCGCCGGAGGCAACCCGCTTACGCCGTTCGGGTCGACGCTGGTGATCCGCGCACCGAACACCGCGCGCAGCCTCGCGCAGAGCGGCAGCATCGACGGGCTGGTGTCAGGCTCCCCGGTCAAGCTGCCGGCGGGCGACGTCACCGTCGCAATCAAACTGCTCGGCAGCGTCAGTGGCTTCGACGGCGAATCGCTCCGCGCGGGCGTGCCGACGACGACGCACTTCACCCGCAACCTCGTCAGCGGCCAGTTCAATCTCGACGTGCCGCTGACCAGCCGCAAGCGGGGGTTCGGCGCGGCAATCGGCGATTTGACCGCGAATGGCAATTTCGCGGCGCAGCAGCTGTCCGATTTCGGGACGCTGACGACGGTCGGCTATGGCCTCAACTGGACTCCGCGCAAACCGGTCGAGGTCATCGTCAGCCACACGACCGACCACGTCGCGCCGAGTGCGCAACAGTTGTCGGGGCCGGTCATCACGACGCCGAACGTCGCCATTTTCGATCCCGTCAGGGGCACGACGGCTTTCGTCACGCTGATCGAGGGCGGCAACCCCGCGCTGAAGGCGAGCGAGCGGCGCGTGACCAAGCTCGAGGCCAACTGGAAACCGCAGGCCAAGCCCGACCTGACGTTGACCGCGACCTATGTCCACACCGACACGACCAACGCCATCGCCGCCTTTCCGGCAACGAGCGCGGCAATTGCAGCGGCGTTCCCCGACCGCTTCGGGCGCGACGCCAACGGCGATCTCGTCAGCCTCGACACGCGCGGGGTCAACTTCGCGCGCGAGTCGAGCTCAACGCTGCGGTACGGCGTCAACGTGTCGTTCGCCCTCAAGTCGACACAGGTCAACCCGTTCGCCGGACAGCGCGGACCGGGTGGTGGCGGGTCGGGCGGGGAGCGCAGCAGCGGCGATCGCGGTGGGCGGCCCGGCGGCGGCGGAGGCTTTGGCGGCGCGAATAGCGGTCGGTTTCAGGTGGCGGTCTACCACACGATCACAGTCGACGACACGGTGCTGATCCGCCCCGGAGTGCCCGTCCTCGACCTGCTCAACGGCGGCGCGTTGGGGGCCAGCGGCGGCGCGCCGCGCCATACCGTCGATGTCCAGCTCGGCTATGCGCGCAACGGCCTCGGCCTGCGCTTCTCAGCAACCGGCCGATCGGGGACGCGGGTCGACGCCGCCGCCGGTAATCCAGGCGCTGCGCTGACTTTCGCCCCGTTGGCGACGGCGAACCTGCGGTTGTTCGCCAATCTAGGCCAAATTCCGGGGGTGGTGAAGGACCACCGCTGGCTAGCAGGAACGCGGCTATCGCTCGGCGTGACGAACCTGACCGACGCCCGCGAGCGGGTTCGTGACGCGACCGGGGCAACGCCGCTCGCATACCAGCCGGGGTATCTCGACCCCGTCGGGCGGGCGGTGACGATCAGCTTCCGCAAGTTATTCTTCACCCCGCCGGTCCGACGCCTCACCAGCTGACCGGGAGCGGCAAGTTCTTGCCGCCCGGCGGCACCCTCTTGCCGGTTCGCCTCAATCCACTGCACACCGTCGTGTACCAGATAGGCAAATCAAATTACCGGTAATGCCGTGGTAAACAATTCGTTAGCGGGGCCGTTAGAACAAGGCATGAGGCCGTTGTTCGGCTATGGAGAAAATCATGTTCGACCGTTGCCCGCCCCCCGTCCCCATCGTCGAAGCCGCCCAACCCGTCGGCGGGTCGGCCCCGATCGACCACGCGAAGGTCGCGCGCCTGCGCCACCTGATTTCGACGGGAAACTATATCGTCGACCCCGATAGGGTTGCGGCGGCGCTGCTCGCGACCGATCTCGCCGATCTCACGCGAACCTGAACGGTACATAATCCGATTGGCATGGCTCTTGCGAAGTGTCGGTCATCGCCGGACTTCCGGTGGTCGCCTGCGGCCCGATCGCCGCACGGGAATGCGCGATGGACGCCCGGCTTACCTTTGGAAACCACGCAATCCCGGCACTACGCGGGGTCAACCGCGATGCCGATGCCTTGATCGCCAGCCATCACGGCCTCGTCCGCAAGCTCGCGTGGCACGTCCATTCGCGGGTGTCGTCGGCGATCGATGTCGAGGACCTGATCCAGATCGGGACGATCTCGCTAATCGAGGCGGCGCGCGGCTTCGAGGATCGCGGCGAAGCGACGTTCGCGACGTATGCGACGCTGCGGGTTCGCGGCGGGATGATCGACGCGCTGCGCCGATCGGCGACGATGGCGCGGTCGGCGATCCGGCGACGGCGCGAATTCGGTGCCGCCCGCGCCGCGCTCGAAGGGGGCCTCGGCCGTCCGGCGACCGATGCAGAGATGGCGGACCGGCTCGAGATGACGGTCGCCGAATATCGCACCGCCGCCGAGACGACGCATACCATTCGCCACGAATCGATCGACGACGTCTATTCCGATCATAGTGAATGGTTTGCCGACAGCGGTCCCGATGCCTTCGATGCCCTCGCCCAACACGGCTTGCGCGCCGCCGTCAGCGCCGCAATCGCTGATCTGCCGTCGCGCGAAGCCCTTGTTCTGCAACTCTATTATGTCGAGGAACTGAACCTCGAGGAAATCGGCGCGACGATGAACGTCGGGCCCGCGCGGGTCTGCCAGATCAAGAAGGTGGCGCTCGCCAAGGTCCGCGCGCGCCTGACGGCGTGGGATCATTAGGTGGATGGCGCAGTCAGCCCGATCGCGTGGAGGACGGCGGCCTCTACGATCATCACCAGCAGCCAGTGGCCGGCGTCGCGCGCGACCTCGGCGGCACCGCGTCCGCGAGCGTGGAGGGTGACGAGCAATGCCGGGGCAACGAAGCCCACCCAGACGACGACCGCCGTGCCGACCGCCATAACCCATGGATTTGCTTTCGCCGGGGCGAGAATTAGCGCGCCTGCAAGGATCGCGGCGAACCAGAATTCGGCGATAAAGACGACGAGCGAGCCGCGGACCGACCGCAGCGACGGATAGAGCAACAAGCCGACACCGAGACCGCACAGCGTCGCGATCAGGATCGGCGTCGCGTTCTGGACGATATAGATCACGCCAGCGCCTCGACCTTTGCCGCCAACGTCAGCCAGCGCTCCTCCGCCGCTGCCTGTCTGGCGCGCGCGGCGTCGGCGTCGGCGTTGACGCGAGCGAAGCGGGCGGGATCGCGCGTGTAAAGCGCCGGGTCGGCGAGCGTCGCCTCGGCGGTGGCGATCGCCTTGCCGAGCGCATCGACTTCGGCGGGCAGGGTGTCGAGTTCACGCTGTTCGATATACGTCAGCTTGACGGTTTTGCGCGGTTTGGCCGCCGCCGCCTTCGCCTGCGCCGCCGGTGAGCGCGCGAGGAGGGCGACGTTGTCTCGCTTGGCCTCCCAGTCGCTATAACCGCCCGCGACGACGTCGACCTTGCCCGACCCGTCGAGCGCAACGACCGCCGTCACTGTCCGGTCGAGGAAGTCGCGGTCGTGGCTGACGATTAGAACGGTCCCGGCATAGTCGCCGATGACCTCCTGCAACAGATCGAGCGTTTCGAGGTCGAGGTCATTGGTCGGCTCGTCGAGGATCAGCAGGTTCGACACGCGGGCGAATTCGCGCGCCAGCAGCAACCGCGATTGTTCGCCGCCCGAGAAGGTCTCGATCTTGGCGTCGAGCACATTGGGATCGAACAGGAAGTCCTTGAGATAGCCGGCGACGTGCTTGCGGACCCCGCCGACATCGACCCAGTCGCCGCCGTCGGCGATGATCTCGCGCACGGTCTGTCCTGGAACGAGCCGCGCGCGCTTTTGGTCGATCAGAATCGCCTGAATCGTCTTGGCGCGGCGGATGCGCCCGCTGTCGGGGGCAATCTCGCCGGTCAGCAGGCGGAGCAGCGTGGTCTTGCCGGTCCCGTTCGGGCCGATCACGCCGATCCTGTCACCGCGCTGAACGCGCAACGATAGATTCTTGATCAGCGTCCGCTCGCCAAACGTCTTGGTGATGTGTTCGGCGTCGATGACGACCTTGGTCTTGGCGTCGTCGGTCACGGTTGCGAGCTTGGCGACGCCGACCGGGCCGGTCATCGATTTGCGCAACTCGCGCATTTCACCGAGCTTCGACAGGCGGCCCTGATTGCGCTTGCGCCGCGCCGTGACTCCGCGCTGCAGCCAGTGAAGTTCGGCGCGCAACTGATTGTCGAGCTTGTCGGCGGTCTTCGCCTCTTCTGCCGCGACCGCTTCGGTCCACGCCTCGAAACCACCGAAGCCGATTTCGGCGCGACGCACCGTCCCTCGGTCGAGCCACAACGACGACTTGGTCAGCCGCGAGAGAAACATCCGGTCGTGGCTGATCGCGACAAACGCCCCACGGAAACGCTGGAGCCACGTCTCGAGCCATTCGATTGCGGCGATGTCGAGGTGATTGGTCGGCTCGTCGAGGAGGAGCACCTCGGGCTCCTGCGCCAGCGCCCGCGCTATCGCGGCACGGCGCTTCTCACCGCCGCTCGCGGTCGATCCGGGACGGTCGAGGTCGATTCCAAGCTGGTCGGCAATGCCTTCGACAACATATTCCTCGGGCGCGTCGTCACCGGCCAAGACGAAGTCGCGCAACGTGGCGAACCCGGCGACCGGCGGGTCCTGGTCGAGCAGGACGACGCGCGCGCCGGGGCGGATCGTCCGCCGCCCCTCGTCGATCTCGGTCCGTCCGGCGAGGATCTTGAGCAGCGTCGTCTTGCCCGCGCCGTTTCGCCCGACGAGTGCGAGCCGGTCGCGCTCCCCAACGGCAAGGTCGAGGCCGCGCAGCAGCCAGCCGCTCCCCTGAACGAGACCAATATTTTCGAGCGCGAGAACGGGAGCTGCCATCGGGGGCGTTTAGGGCACGAAGGCCGGGTCGTCACCCCTGCGACGATCGGCGTTGACCCTATCCTTGGCCATGCTTGGCGGGGCGACCGGAATTCATAAGCTGTTCAGTGCCCCGCCACTATGCAACACCGCATCATGATTCCGAGGCGTCCGATGTTTCGTTCCGTCCTTCTTGCTTTGGCGTTGATTACCGCCGTCCCGCCTGCCGTCGCTCAGCGCGAGCAGGACAGTGCCTATCGCCTCGCCAAAGAGGGGCACATCATGCAGCTCGGCGACATTCTCGCGCTGGTGTCGCCGCACGTCGCGGGCAAGTTCATCGGCAGCGAATTCGATGCCACGCTGATGATGTACCGGCTGCGCTACATGGACGGCACCACCGTTCGCAACGTCGATGTCGACGCCCGCACCGGGCGCGTTATGGGGAGGAGTTTCTGATATGCGGGTCCTGATCGTCGAGGACGAGCCGACGCTCGCGAAGCAGCTCAAGGCCGCGCTTGAAGACGCTGGTTATGCCGTCGACCACGCCGCCGACGGCGAAGACGGGCATTTTCTTGGCAGCACCGAATCCTATGACGCCGTCATCCTCGACCTCGGCCTTCCCGAGATCGACGGGCTGACTGTGCTCGACCGCTGGCGCAAGGAGGGGCGGACGACGCCGGTCCTGCTGCTCACCGCGCGCGACAGCTGGTCGGACAAGGTCGCCGGGCTCGACGCGGGGGCGGACGACTATCTCGCCAAGCCGTTCCAGACCGAGGAATTGATCGCCCGGCTGCGCGCGCTGATCCGGCGGGCCAGCGGCAATGCGAGCTCGGAACTGATGGCGGGCGACGTCCGCCTCGACACCCGCTCGGGCCGCGTCACGCTTGCGGGCAATCCGGTCAAGATGACGGCGCAGGAGTTCAAGCTGCTCAGCTATCTGATGCACAACAAGGGCAAGATGGTCAGCCGCACCGAATTGATCGAACATATCTATGATCAGGATTTCGACCGCGATTCGAACACTATCGAGGTGTTCATCACGCGAATCCGCAAGAAATTGGGAGCCGACATTATCTCGACAACGCGCGGGCTGGGGTACAGCCTTGAGGACAATGCGGCGTGATGCCTTGATCGCATCGTATTCGGGTGAAGCGCGGGGATGACCGCCGCATCCCCGCGTTACCGTGGCGCGGTCTTCGCGCGCGGGTCGCTGACGCTGCGGATGATTGCGCTGGCGGCGGGGTGGATCATTCCATTGCTCGTTGTCGGCGGGTTTGCCCTCGACGACGTGCTGGCGAGCGCGATCCGGCGCAATTTCGACGATCAACTCAATTATGCCGCGACGGCGCTGATCGCCACCGCCGAGATCGGACCGAACGGTGAGGCGCGGTCTAGCCGCCCCTTGTCCGATCAGCGTTTCCTCGAGCCCTATTCGGGCCTGTACTGGCAAGTGTCGGTCGCCGGGGCGGAGCCGTTCCGGTCGCGGTCGCTGTGGGACCGCGCATTGCCGTGGCAGACGCACGCCGACTGCGGTGCCGGGTGTTTCTACGACACGACGACGTTCCATGATGAACCGCTTCGCGTCGTCGAGCGTGATGCTGTGCTCCCCGGATCGCCGACGGTTTTCCACTTTCAGGTGGCGCAGGTCAGCCGCGATCTCGACGCGCAGGTCGCGGCGTTGCGGTCGACCTTGTGGTGGTCGCTCGGGCTGCTCGGGCTGGGGCTGCTCGTTCTTGCCGCGTTGCAGTCGACCTATGGCCTGTGGCCGCTGCGGCGCGTCGGGCGCGCGATCGCGACGATCCGGTCGGGGGCCGCGACGCGCGTTGCCGGGGCGTTCCCGCCCGAAATCGGCCCGATGGTCGTCGAATTGAACGAGC
>JBBRQR010000010.1:0-21856 GCA_038226115.1 Sphingomonadales bacterium
CATGAGCGCGGTCAGACACCCGATCAATCGCCCGCTATGGCCGCGCACCAGCTCGGCGGCATCGGGGTTGCGTTTTTGCGGCATGATCGACGATCCGGTCGAAAAAGCATCAGGCAGCGCGACGAAGCCGAACGGCTGCGACGCCCAGATGACGATTTCCTCGGCAAGGCGCGATAAATGAAGGCCGGTGAGCGCCGCGCAACTGAGGAACTCGAGGGCGAAGTCGCGGTCGGACACGCTGTCGAGGGAGTTCGCCGTCGGGCGGTCGAAGCCGAGCGCCGCCGCCGTCGCCGCCCGGTCGATCGGAAACCCGGTTCCCGCCAGCGCCGCGCTGCCAAGCGGACATTCGTTCAGCCGCGTCCGCGCATCGGCGAAGCGGCTGCGGTCGCGCTGCGCCATCGCGACATACGCCATGAGGTGATGGCCGAGCGTGACCGGCTGCGCGATCTGGAGGTGGGTAAAGCCGGGCATCACCGTCGCGGTGTGTTTGTCGGCGCGGGTCAGCAGCGCGTCGATCAGCGCCGCGAGTCCCGCGTCGACGGCATCTATCGCGTCGCGGACCCATAATTTGAAGCTCGTCGCGACCTGATCGTTACGCGAGCGCGCGGTGTGGAGGCGTCCGGCGGCAGGACCGATCAATGCGGCCAGCCGCGTTTCGATCGTCATGTGAATGTCTTCGAGGTCGAGGTCTTCGGGAATGCCGCTGGTGGCATATTCGGCGGCGATCGCGTCTAGGCCGCCGATGATCGCGGCGGCATCGTCGGCTCCGACAATACCGTGCACCCCCAGCATCGCGGCGTGTGCACGGCTGGCGGCGAGGTCTTGACGCCACAGCCGCTTGTCGAACGGGATCGAGGCGTTAATGTCGCGCATCACCGCCGCCGGGCCGCCGGCAAAGCGCCCGCCCCATAATGAATTGGACTGATCCGTGCCTGGTGAATCGAGAACGGTGATCGGACAATTCCTCATCGCCTTGGCCGCGACTGTCGCCGTCGCTGGGGCCGTCTCCGCGACTAGGGGAATCGCCGCCACGTCGCAACAGGGCGGGCACAAGCTCGGTCAGGTCGATCGCAGCCACGCCGGTGAGGCGGCACCGACGATTGCCGTCGAAGCGGCAGGGGGCAAGACCGCAACCGTCGCTGCGCTCGTCGCCGCCGCGCACCGCCCAGTTCTCGTCAATCTGTGGGCGACGTGGTGCGTCCCGTGCCGCGCCGAAATGCCCGCGCTCGATGCGCTGGCGGCGCGCGACAAGGTGAAGTTGACGATCCTGCCGATCAGCGAAGACCTTGAAGGCTGGCGCGCGGTGGCGAAGTATTTCACAGCGGCAAAGTTTCCGGCGCTGACGACGTGGGTCGATCAACCGGGCAATTTCGCGGTCAAGCTCGGCGTTGCCGGACTGCCGGTGTCGATCCTGTACGGCGCCGACGGGCGCGAGAAATGGCGGGTCAACGGCCCGATGAAGTGGACGTCGCCCGAGGTGGCGAAGCTGTTGCGCGAAGCATGACGGGTAAGGCCGACGGCCTTTAGAAATCGACCCCTGCGGCAATCGCTTCGAGCTTCTTGATCCGCTCGCGCAGGTCGGCAAGGTCGATTCGGTTCGCCACGGCGGGAAAGTCGCCGCGGCCGTAGACATCGCCGTGACCCGCACCGTGTCCCGCATCCAGCGCGTGGCGGCGAAGGTCGAGCCAAGCCTTCCAGCTCCACGCGAACACCGCGCTAAGGACGGCGAGGCCGGTCAGCGCGGCGGCGCTGAGGATTACGAGGGAGTCGGAAACCATGGCAACCTCCTGCGGCTGACGGACTAATCTGGCGGCGTAATCTGGCGTGGCGACCGGTGGGATCACCGATCCTTGGGCGTGGTCTGAAAATCGCGATTGCGCGACGCGAGCGAGGCGTCGCTGCGTGAAAGCGCGTCGATCTGGTCGGACAGGCGCTTCGACGGATCGGTGGCGAGGCGTTCGAGAACGGCGAGGCGGCTGTTCAGGCGGTCGATCTCGGCCTTCATCCGCACGCCGTCGTCGATCGACACCGCGTCCTGCGGCGGGGGGATGAAATCCTCTCCGCGCCGCCCGCGTTTACCCCATGCGTTGACGCCGTATTTCGCGCTGAGGACCTTGCCGATGGTGACGATGGCGATGATCGCGACGACCATCTCGAAAGGGTTCATGGCGCGGGTTCCTGCTTGACTGTGGTTAGTTGAGGGTCGTCGGCGCTCGCAGCGCCTCGATTTCGGCGGCAAGGCCGGTACCACGGTCGGTGACGATGCGGTTGAGTATCGCAACGTGCGCCTCCAGCCGTTCGATCTTGGCCGCATATTGCGCCGCCTGCTCGCCTGCGACCTTCGCGGTCGTGTCGAGCTGGCGCTCCTTTAAGGCAAGCCAACGTTTGGCGACCCCGGCGAGGATTGCGGTCATCGGGATCAACACCCAGACGGCACCCCAGATCACGTTATGCACAGTCGTCTCCCCTGTAAGCAGTGCGGGCTGAGCCGCAGACTAGTTAAGCGGCGCGGCGGGACCGCGAAGCTGGTCGATTTCGTGGGCGAGGCCGGTCGCCCGGTCGGTGGCGATGCGGTTGAGGACGGCGACGTGCGCCTCCAGCCGTTCGATCTTGGCCGCGTGGTCGATCGCCGCGCCGTGCGCCTGTGCAGCGGCGAGTTCGTGCTTGCGCTCCTGCAGCGCGATCCATCGGGTCAGCGGCTTGGTCATAATCGCCGCAATCGGGATCAGCAGCGCGCATAGTGGGATCAAAATCCAGATCGCATCGGGGTCCATCGTGGGTCTCCTGATTTGCTTATCGCAGCGCGTCGATTGCGCGCGCGGTGCGTTGGGCGGGATCGGTAACGATCGTCTCGAGCGTCGCGGTCCGGCGGGACAAAGCGGCAACCGCCGCCGCCATGCCATCGTCGATTTGCGGGCCGATCGCGACGGCACGAGCTATGCTGCGGACCTCGCGTCGAGCGTGCCACCGCATTGCCGACTGGATGATGAAGTACAACAACGCGCCCAGCATCAGTCCGGCGATGAACGATGCGCCGTCGAGGGGCTTGTCCGAATGAACGCCGATCGTGAGGTTGTCGGTCGCGGAAAGGTGTCCGCCCGCAATCGTGGGGAGGGGCGGCGTTGGCGGCATCAGCGGGGCCGCGAGAGCGCCTTTCTCGACCGCGTTATCGGCGGTGACGAGTATGTCGCCGTCGCGGGTGGTAACGCTACTCATTGCCATCGTCATTCCCCTGTTGGCCCGCGCCTAGCGCAGGCCGTCGATTTCAGACGCCAGCCGGCTATTCGAGCTGGTGACATAGGCTTCGATGTCGCGCAGGCGGCGCTCGGTTTCGCGAAAGCTCGAGCGCGTGTCGCGGATCGTGCGTTGCGGCGCGACGCGGACCTTTTTCCAGAACTCGCGCTCGTCGGGCGTTTCCGAATAAAGCGAATACGGCTTCGGCGTCGCCGTCCACGCCACGACGAAATAGACGAAGAAGATCGGCGGGAACATGAAGAACAGGGTCATCATGAAGCCCAGGCGGACCCACAGGGCGTCGACGTCGAAGTAATCGGCGACCCCGGCGAGCACACCCGAAACCTTGGCGTTGCGTTTGTCGAGATAGAAACTGGTGCGGCTGGCGGACATGGTGGCTCCCCTTGAGCTTAGCGGCGGTAGGCGAGACGCGGCTCGGCGTCGGCCTGGCTGGTGATGCGGTCAGACGAACCCGCGCTGCCCAGCGCATTGTCCTTCCAGCCGGGATTGTCGGCGGCAATTATCCGCTCGATCGACTCGAGTCGGGCGTCAAGCCGCCTGGCAGTGTCGTGGAGATCGTCGAGAAGATTTTCGTCCTCGATCGTGATCCCCTTTGCCTTGCGCCACTGCGTCATCGTGTTGAGGATGATTGCAGGCAGTGCGACAAACAACATGCCGCAGATGGCGATGGCGGTGAAATCAGCCATGACTCAACCCTCCTTCGTTGCAAGGCGGACCTTCATCGCGGCGAGTTCGCTCGCGATACCGTCGTCCTGCTGCAGATCGGCGAACTCGTCGTCGAGACTGCGCGTCGGGCCACCGAGGCTGAAGGCGTCGGCGTGCCCTTCGGCCAAGTCGGCGCGGCGCTCGATCACCTCGAACTTGGCGAAGGCGTCCTCGATGCGCGGCCCCTTGTACATGGCCCGCATCCGCGTCCGCGAATTGGCGTTCTCGATGCGGGTCAGCAACGTGTTCTGCCGCTGGCGCGCTTCGCGGAGCTTGCCTTCGAGGCGGCGAATATCCTCCTCGTTGGCGTTCAGGCCATCGTCGAGCTGACTAATGTCGCCGAGCGTCGCATCGGCAAAGGCCTTGGCCTTGGCCTTTTCAAGCAGCGCGGCGGTCGCGAGGTCCTCGCGGCCCTTCGACAGCGCGAGTTCGGCTTTTTCCGCCCAGCTCAGTTGCGCGGCTTCGGCGCGAGCGACGGCGCGGCGCATTTCCTTCTGGTCGGCGATCGTCCGGGCGGCACCGGCGCGGACTTCGACGAGGGTCTCCTCCATCTCCATGATGATCATGCGGATCATCTTGGCGGGATCCTCGGCGCGGTCGAGAAGGTCGGCGACGTTGGCGGCAACGATATCGCGGGTTCGCGAAAAGATCGACATGGGCAGGGTCTCCAGTGAGGCCATGAGTTTAGACGGTCTGAATGGCGGCGCCAGCGCCTGTGAGAGCGGCAGCGGAAATCGGGGCGGCATAGGCTGGAGCAACGGCGGCGGCGACGAAGCCGGTCGCGAGCAGTGCCGAAGCGACGAGGCCGAAAGCGGAGCGGAGGATCGGGAAAGTCATGGTCGGTCTCCTTTGGTCTAGGCGGGGGCAATCCCCGTCGATGAACCCAGCATTGCAGGACCCGTGCCAAGTGGAAGTAGAAGCGTAACCGATTGATAATGCTGTCGCGCGCTCTGACGATAAGGGAGGTTTTGCGGACATCCTTGCGAACTGTTGGGAAATCTCACTAGAAAGGCGCGTGGTTAAGCCGACTACCCTTTCTGTTATCCCCGCGCAGGTGGGGACCCATGACCTCCAACGGTCGCGGTCGTGGGTCCCCACCTGCGCGCGGATGACAAAGGGTCGGCGTCCCGATCTTACGTCGCGCGGATTCGCCTGATGCCGACTCCTGTCGCCCTCATCGGCTCCGCACCCAGCTTCCTCGACGCCGTCGAGCGGGCGTCGGCGGCGGCGGCGCTGAACCGTCCGGTCCTTGTCGTCGGCGAACGTGGGACCGGTAAGGAACTGATCGCCGAGCGTCTCCACCGCCTCAGCCCGCGTTGGGGCGGGCCGCTGGTGACGATGAACTGTGCCGCGCTGCCGGAGAACCTGCTCGACGCCGAACTGTTCGGCTATGACAGCGGCGCGTTCACCGGGGCTGCACGCGCCCGCGCCGGACGCTTCGAGGATGCCGACGGTGGGACGCTGTTCCTCGATGAAATCGCCACGCTGTCGCTCGCCGCTCAGGAACGTCTCCTCCGCGTCGTCGAATATGGCGAGCTGTCGCGACTCGGGTCGAACCGCGTCATCCGCGTCGATGTCCGTGTCGTCGGCGCGACAAACGAAGATCTGCCGGCGTTGGCCGAGCGCGGCAGCTTCCGCGCCGATCTGCTTGACCGGCTGAGCTTCGAGGTCGTGACGCTGCCGCCGCTCCGCGAACGCGCCGACGATATCCCGCTGCTCGCCGGGCACTTCGGGCGGCGGATGGCGGTCGAGCTCGGCTGGGCGGGGTTTCCCGGCTTCACTCCGGCGGCGGCGGCACTGCTCGCCGCCCACACCTGGCCGGGCAATGTTCGCGAACTAAAGAGTGCGGTCGAACGCTCGCTGTACCGCTGGGGGGATGCCGAAATGGCGGTGGGATCAATCGTCCTCGACGCCTTCGATTCGCCGTGGCGGCCCGGCGCGCTGGCAAGTCGGGCTCCGGCCCCGATCCTCCTCATCGGTGAGGCGAGCGCGGCTGCGCCGTCGCCACCGTCGGCCGGCCTTGATCATGGGAGCGTCGCCGACCTGCGGCTCGCGGTGGCGAATTACGAACGCGACATTCTGGCGGCCGCTCTGGCCAAATGCCGCCACAACCAGCGTGCGACGGCAACCGCGCTGGCGCTGACCTACGACCAGCTTCGCCATGCGCTGAAACGCCACAATATGCTGTGAACCGTGCGACCAGCGGGCGGTCCGGGCGTTAACCCCGCTCCCCCACCGGAGAAGCCCAATGTTTTCCCTGCCCCGCCTGCCGTTCGCTCCCGAGGCGCTCGAGCCGCATATGTCGGCGCGGACGCTTTCGTTCCACCATGGCAAGCACCACGCCGCCTATGTCGAGAAGGCCAATGCCGCGATCAAGGATGGGCCGCTGGCCAACGCGTCCGATGTCGAGGTCGTGCGCGCCGCGAAAGCGCAGAGTAACACCGATCTGTTCAACAACTCCGCGCAGGCGTGGAACCACAGCTTCTTGTGGAATAGCCTGTCGCCGAGCGGTGGCGGCGCACCGTCAGGGCCGCTCAAGGCCGCGATCGACCGTGATCTTGGCGGTATGGAGACGTTTGGCGAGACCTTCAAAAAACAGGCGGTCGGCCATTTCGGCAGCGGCTGGGCTTGGCTGGTCAGCCGCGCGGGAACGCTCGAGATCGTCACCACCCACGACGCCGATACCCCGCTCGTCCATGACGGCATGACGCCGCTCGTCACGCTCGATCTGTGGGAGCACGCTTATTATCTCGACTACCAGAACGCGCGCCCCGGTTTCGTCGACGCCTGGCTCGCGCATATGGTGAACTGGAAGTTCGCAGGCGACAATTTCGCGGCTATGTAATGCCAAGATTGTCACCCTCGCGCAGGCGGGGGCTTATGACCTCGAACCTTGGAGGTCGTGGGTCCCGCCTGCGCGGGGATGACAGCAAGTTACTTTTGAATCTCGTCGCCGTCCTTCGGCCCGTGCCGCAGCAGGATCGGTGTCTGGGCAAGGGCGAAGACGAAGGTCAGGATCGTCACGCCGAACACCTTGAAACTGACCCAGTCGGTGGTCGACAGCGTCCGCCGCAGCACCTCGTTGAGCGCCGCCAGCGCAATGAAGAAAATGATCCAGTTGCGCGTCAATGCCCGCCAGCCGACATCGCTAAGCGACGGAAACGTCTCACCAAGGACGAGTTGGAGGAGCGGGCGCTTCGTCGCGACGCCGAACATCAGCACGGCGGCGAGCAGGGCATAGATCACGGTGAGCTTGATCTTGATGAACTCGGCGTCGTGGAACAACAGGGTCGCCGTGCCGAACACGAAGACCATCGCGCCGACGAGCCACAACATCGGCTGGATCCGGCCATAGAGGAAATGGGCGATGCCCATCGCGATCAGCGTCGTCGCCATCACCGCCGCAGTCGCGACATAGATGTCGGCGACGCGATTGGCGACGAAGAACACCGCCAGCGGCGCGAAGTCGAGCACCGTCTTGACGGTGGCGGAGGGGGTACGCATCGCGACCATGTAGCGGGCGGCGGCGGTCGAGGGTAGGGGGGAGCGTGACCGCCGCAACCGATGCCCTTATCGTGACCGACCTCGCCGCCGAACGGGGCGGGCGGCAGGTTTTTGCCGGTGTCGGTTTCACCGTCGCGCGCGGGGGCGCGGTCCAGGTCGAAGGCGCGAACGGTGCGGGTAAGTCGACACTGCTTCGGGTTCTTGCCGGACTGCTTCCGGTGGCGGCGGGCAGCATCGTCAACCCCTTCGTCACCACGCTTGCCGGGCACGATAGCGCGCTCAAGCCGGGTCCGACGCTGGCGAGCGAACTGGCGCACTGGGCGCGACTCGATAGGGCGGATGTCTCGACTGTGGCAAGCGCGGCGGCTGCGTTCGCCCTGACGCCGCTTCTCGATTTGCCGGCGGGAATTCTGTCGAGCGGGCAGCGTCGGCGCGCGGCGCTCGCGCGCGTCGCGGCGTCGGGGGCAGCGGTGTGGCTCCTCGATGAACCCGATGCCGGCCTCGACGCGGCATCGAAGGCCTTGTTGACCGCTGCGATCGCGGCGCACCGCGGCGGCGGCGGGATCGTCGTCGCGGTCACCCACGGCGACATCGGCATCGCCGATCCGCAGCGGCTGCGGCTATGATCTTTCTCACCCTCGTTCGCCGCGACCTTACTCTCGCGTTGCGTCAGCCCGGGGCACTGCTGCTTCCGGTCGTGTTCTTCGTCCTCGTTGCCGCGCTATTTCCATTTGCCGTCGGTCCCGACGCGCGCCTGCTCGCGCGCATTGCCCCCGGCGTGGTCTGGGTTGCGGCGCTGCTTGCCAGCCTGTTGCCCGTCGAAACACTGGTCGCTCCCGACCGGGCCGACGGCACGATCGACCAGATCGTCGTTCGCGGGATCGCCCTCGAAACTTGGGCAGCGGCGCGGCTGGTTGCGCACTGGATCGGTTTTGCGGTGCCGCTGCTGATTGCGCTGCCGGTCGCCGCCGTTCTCCTCGGCCTGCCGTCGCTGGCTCCGCTTGCGCTCGGTCTCGCGCTCGGCACACCCGCGCTCGCTGCCCTTGCCCTGCTCGCGGCGAGCCTGACGGCGGGGTTACGCGGCGGCGGCGCGCTGGCCGGGCTGATTGTCGTCCCGCTGGCGCTGCCGGTGTTGATATTCGGCGTCGCCGACGCGCCGGGGGCGCTGCGCCTGCTCGCCGCAAGCAGCCTCGTCATCGTCGCTCTGACGCCGTTCGCCGCCGCTGCCGCGCTCCGCGCCGCCGATTGAACCGTCCGTATTTGGTACATTGCGGGTAAAGCCGCGAACAGGCATTAATGATTTATCGCGGTCGGCATCCGCCGGGGCGCGTGGGGAGGACTTTCGATGACGTTCAGAATGATCGCACTGGCGGCCGCGCTCGGCCTCGCCACCATCGTCTATGCCGCACCGCCCGCTATGGCACCCGCCGCCAAGACGATGAATTACGATTGCACCAAGGCCGGCAACAAGAACAAGGCGGCGTGCAAGACCGTCGTCGTCGCGCCGAAGCCGATGGCCGCCGCTCCGGCGATGGCGCCGAAGGCCGCGGTGGCCCCCGCGATGGCGGCAAAGCCCGCAGCGAAGCCGATGAACTATGATTGCACCAAGGCCGGCAACAAGAACAAGGCGGCGTGCAAGAACGTCGTCGTCGCGCCTGCCGTCGCAATGGCCCCGGCCAAGCCCGCCGCGCCGATGTCGATGGCTCCGGCCAAGCCCGCAGCGCCGATGGCGATGGCTAAGCCGCGCGCCGTCGCCGGACCGAAGGCCCTCGGCCCGAACGAAGTTGCCGCTACGCTGAAGAACGGCAAGGTCGTTCATTACGACTGCGGCAAGACCGGCAACAAGTCCAAGAAGGCGTGCGCCGGCAAATAACTGCGCGCGTCATCGTGCCGCCGCCGGGTGATTTTACCCGGCGGCGGTGCTAGACGGGGTTTGCTATGCATCGCTTCGCCAATCCCGCCCGTTTCCTCCGCATCGCCCGCGTGTTGACGCCGCTGCTGACGCTGACCGGCGTGGCTGTAACGGCGGTTGGGCTGTGGATCGGGCTGTTCGCCTCGCCCCCCGATTATCAGCAGGGGGAGAGCGTCCGCATCATGTATGTCCACGTCCCTGCCGCATGGCTGGCGAGCGGAGGCTATTTCGGGGTCGCGCTGGCGTCCGCCGTGGCGCTGGTCTGGCGGCATCCGCTCGCGAGCATCGCCGCTCGCGCGATCGCGCCGGTCGGGGCGTTGTTCACCGCGATCTGCCTCGTCACGGGATCGCTGTGGGGCAAGCCGACATGGGGGACTTATTGGGTCTGGGATGCCCGCCTGACGTCGATGCTGGTGCTGTTGTTCCTGTATCTCGGCTATCTCGCACTGGCGAACGCCGAGGATGAGCGCGGCGGCGACCCCGGTCAGGCCAAGGGCGCGGCGATCCTCGCGCTGGTCGGCGTCGTCAACCTGCCGATCATCAAGTTTTCGGTTGAATGGTGGCACACGCTTCATCAGGGGCCGTCGATCACCTTGACCAAATCGACGATCGATCCGGCGATGCTGCTGCCGTTGATGCTGTCGCTCGCCGGGTTCACCTTGGTGTTCGGCGGCGTGGTCCTGATGCGGATGCGCGCCGCGCTTGCCCGCACTCGGACGGCGGCGCGTGGGCGGCGGCTCGCTGAGGCTTATGCGTAGGAGGATGGCATGACCCACGCCGAATTCGTTTATCCGGCCTATGCGTTGACCATCGCCGGGCTGGTCGGGGCCGTCGTCTGGAGCTTTGTCGCCATGCGGCGGGCCGAAGGCGGTGCGACGCCGCCCGCCGATCGTCCGGAGCGCCGACGATGACTGCACGCCCCGGCTTCAAGCGGTTGCGGCCCAAGCACCAGCGGCTTGTTCTGCTCGCCGCCGCGCTGACTGTCCTTGGCGGCGCCAGTGCGCTCGCACTGTCGACGATCGGCGATACCGCGACCTATTTTTACGCGCCGTCGGACGTTCTTGCCCATGCGCCCGAAGCAGGGCGGGCGATCCGGCTCGGCGGCCTTGTCGAGCGCGGGTCGGTTGTCCACGCCGGGGCGCTGACCCGCTTCCGCGTCACCGACAATGCCCATGAAGTCGCGGTCACCTATACCGGCATCGTCCCCGACCTGTTTCGCGAGGGGCAGGGCGTCATCACCGAAGGGCGGTTTACCGCTGCCGGGGCGTTCGTCGCCGACACGGTGCTCGCGAAGCACGACGAAAAATATATGCCGCCCGAGGTCGCGGGATCGCTTCACAAGGTCGGGCGCGTCGGCTGACGGTGCCGCGCCGGAGCGGCGAATGACGCCGAGTCGCATCGTCGCGCCCGTCGCCTTGAGCCTCGCGCTGGTCATCGTCGCCGTTCGCTGGGTCGCCCGGTCGCCCGCGCCGGTCAATGCGTCTGCCATCGGGCACCTGTTCCCGCATCTCGTACTGGGCCCGCTCGCCGGGTCGCCGCCGCTAAGCGATGCGACGTTGCGCGCCGGGCACCCGACGCTCGTCAACCTGTTTGCCTCGTGGTGCGTCCCGTGCCGCGCCGAGGCCGCGTCGCTCGCCGCATTGCGCGCCGCCGGCGTCGCGGTCGTCGGGATCGCCGTTCGCGACCGACCCGGCGACGCGGCGGCGTTCATCCGCGCAACGGGGACGCAGTTTGTGGCCGGAGGCCTCGACCCCGGCGAGCAGGTGCAGGCGGCGCTGGGAACGCGCGGCATTCCCGAAACATGGCTCGTCGACGGGAGCGGTGTCGTCCGCGCGGTGTGGCGCGGCGGTATCGGCCCGGACGATGTCACCCGCGTCGCGGCGGTGGTTAACTCGTCCGCGCCAGTGCCGTAAGGGCGGCGCGGATGCGCTGCCGGATGCCGGGGTCGCGGGTCGTCTCGAGCATCGCCCCGAGCGAGGCGCGCGCGCCGGACACGTCGCCCGCAAGCTGTTCGAGCCGCGCGCGCTCCCACCACAGGCCGGTGAAGCCGGGGGCGATCAGCGTCATCCGCTCGTGCAAAGTCAGCGCGCGGGCAACATCGCCGCTGCGGCGCGCACGCGTTGCCTGATTCGACACCAGCCGGACAAGCGTCGCGCGGTTCGACAGCGGCACGAGATGGTCGGTCTCGATGCCGCCGGTGCCGCCAAGAACCCGGTTGAGCACCGTCGATAATCCCGCTGACCCGAGCAGCCGTCCACCGTCATAGGCGTCGATCAGCTGCGTCACCGGCTCGGCCCCCACGCGGACAAGGACGTGACCGGGCAGGCCGAGCGGGTCGGCGACCCACCCGATGCGGCGGGCGAGCGCGACGTACAGGATCGATAATGTCACCGGCAAGCCGAGCTTGCGATCGAGCAGGGTCAGGAAATCGGCGTTCTTCGGGTTGTCGTAGTCGTTGGTGTCGCCGGTCATCTCGAGCGTATGGGCGATCAAATCGCGCAACGTCCGCGCCCGCCCGGCGACCGTGTCGATGCCGGCTGCTTCGCGTTGGAGCCGCAGGACTAGCCCCGTCACCCGTGCGCGGGCGGTATCGAGCGCCGCTTCCGGGTGATCGGCGGCGGCCAGCAGCAGCGCGGCATCGGCGAGATCAATCGCGGCATCGTCGACCAGCCCGAGGCGGGCAAGGTCGCTGGTTCGCAGGGCCACGTCGGTTGCGCTCGTCATCGTCCGGTCTCCCGCGTTGCTTCGTCCCCCTGAAGATCACAGGATGTCCCGGCTTCGTGCACTTGTCGAGCGGCTTAGTTGTCGGGCCCGCCGCCGTCGTTGGCGTCGGGCTCCGCCCGTGCGTCGCGCAGTTCGAGGCCACGCGCATAAACCGTCGAGCGCGGCAGGCCGAGGGCGGCGCTAACCTCGGCGACCGCCGTGCTTAATGGCGCGCGCGCCATCGCGGCGGTTAGCAGTGTGTCGAGGTCGGCGGCGGTTGCGGGCGTGGCGACGGGACCACCGACAACGATCACAACTTCTCCGCGCGGCGCGGTCGCAGCGTAACGGTCAGCGAGGGCAGTCAGCGTGCCATCGACCGTCTCCTCGAACATCTTGGTGATCTCGCGCGCCACGGCAGCAGGGCGGTCGCCGAGCCGCGCGGCGAGGGCGGTAAGCGTCACCGCCGTGCGCGGTCCGGATTCGTAGATCACCAGCGTCGCGCGAACGTTTGCCACCTCGTCGATCGCCGCGTCGCGCGCGCCTGCCTTGACCGGAAGAAAGCCCAGGAACAAGAACCGATCGGTCGGCAACCCGGCGAGCGTCAGCGCCGCAACCGCCGCGCACGCGCCGGGCACGGTCACGATATTGACCCCCGCGGCGCGGCAATCGCGGACCAGTTTGAACCCAGGATCGGAGATCAGCGGTGTTCCCGCGTCGCTGACCAACGCGACGGCGTGGCTTCCCGCGCGGGCGACGAGGCCAGGGCGGACGGCGTCAGCGTTGTGATCGTGGTACGGCGTCATCGGCACCGTCGCCCCGATGTGTGCAAGCAGCTTTGCCGTCACCCGCGTATCCTCGGCAGCGATCAGCGCGACACCGGCAAGAACGGCGGCGGCGCGCGGACTGAGATCACCGAGATTGCCGATCGGCGTCGCGACGATATACAGGCCGGGGGGAAGCGGGTCGGCGTTTGAGAGGTTCATATGCGTATCTTGGGCGAAAGCGGCGCGCCGCGACAGGGTTTTGCGCGGCGACCGGGCAGACTCGCGTTCGTCGCCGCGCTGACGGCGCTGGTAGCCGCGTGCACCACCGCGCCGCGGACGGCGCTGAAGGCTCCGCCACCCCCGCCGCCAACGACCACCGCCCGTCCGGTCGGGCCAGCCGTGGCCGCCGCCGCGCATAACCGCGTTGCGTTGCTTGTTCCGACGACGGGGGCCAACGCCGCCGTCGGCGAATCGATCGCCAATGCTGCGACGCTGGCGCTGCTCGATACCGGCGCGACCAGGTTCGATCTGCAGGTGTACGATACCGCTGGTGGCGCAGCGGCGGCGGCGACACGCGCGCTGGATGACGGGGCGAAACTGTTCCTCGGTCCGTTGCTTGCCCCCGACGTCCGCGCGGTGCAAGGGGCAGCCGTCGCCGCCGGGGTGCCGATCCTCGCCTTTTCGAACGACGCCGCGCTTGCGGGTAGCGGCACCTTCGTCCTCGGTTACCAGCCCGGTCAGTCGATCGCGCGTGTCGTCGCGTACGCCCGGGGGCGCGGCATCGACAGATTCGCCGCGCTGGTTCCAGCCGGCGTCTATGGCGAGCGCGCGGCGACGGCGTTCCTGCGTGCCGTCGAGTCGGCGGGGGGCAGGGTCATCGCGGTGCAAAGCTATCCGCGAACATCGGCAGGGCTGCTGGCGGCGGCGCGTAAGCTGACCAACTACGACGCGCGCGCGGCGGCGGCGACCAAGACTGCCGCGCTTCGCTCCGACGGAACTGTCGCGGCGGTGACGAAGCAGATCGCGCCGGTGGCGTTTCAGGCGCTGCTGATTGCCGATTCGGGGTCGGTCGCGGCGTCGGTCGCCCCGGCGCTCGGGCAGTTCGGGGCGACGACGGTGCTGATCATGGGGACGGAATTATGGGGTAGCGAACCGGCCATCGCCGGCGCGGCGTCGTTGCGCGGCGCGGTGTTCGCCGCCGTCCCCGATGGCCGCTTTCGCCAGCTCGGCGTCCGATATCGGGCGAAGTTCGGCGGTGCGCCATCACGGCTCGCGAGCCTTGGTTACGACGCGGTGCTGCTCGCCAACAGCCTCGCCACCGGCTGGGTTCCCGGCACCTCTTTCCCCCGCGCAGGCCTGACGGCGGCGAGCGGCTTCACCGGCGTCGACGGCTTCTTCCGCTTCGGCAGCAGTGGCATCGCCGAGCGCGGTCTCGAGGTCGAGCAGGTCCGCAGCGGCGGGTTCGCCGTGGTTGCGGCGGCAAAGTCGGAATAACGTGGCCCGGCACGATCCCTGAAAAGGTGACGAGGTGTATCAATCGCCGCATACCTTGCGCCCGGACCGTCTGCCCGCCACTTTCAATCGCGTGATTGCTCGGGGGCTGCATGGATCATTTTGACGACGTCGATCGGCCGGGTGTGCAGGCGCAAGTCGCGCCGATCCCACAGGCCCGCGCCGAGGCAGCGGTTCGTGAACTCCTTCTTTGGGCTGGGGAAGATCCAGACCGGGAAGGTCTGGTCGACACACCGGGGCGCGTCGCGCGTGCGTTCCGCGAATATTTTCGCGGCTATCTCGAAGACCCCGGCGTCCACCTCGATCGGACCTTTGGCGAAGTCGGCGGGTATGACAATATCGTCCTGCTGCGTGACATTCCGTTCCAGTCGCACTGCGAACACCACATGGCCCCGATAATCGGCAAGGCACATATCGCCTATTTGCCGCGCGACCGCGTCGTCGGCATTTCCAAGCTTGCGCGCGTTCTCCACGGCTATGCCCGGCGGCTTCAGGTTCAGGAGCGGCTGACCGCCGAGGTTGCCGATTGTATTCAGCGTCACCTCGACCCAGTCGGCGTCGCGGTCGTGATCGAGGCGACCCACGCCTGCATGAGCGCGCGCGGTGTAATGACGACCGGCGTGTCGATGACCACCAGCCGAATGCTCGGCGTGTTCCGCGACGACGACCGCAGCCGGAAGGAAGTGCTCGCGTTGATGGGTCTGGGCTGATCGCACTCGTCGGGATCGCGAGTCCAGGGTGCATCCGCGTGACACCAACGCACGTCTGCCGTAAGCGTGATGCGTAACGACCTGCCAAGGGGGCTGTGATGGGCGCGATACTTGCTAACCGGACTTACGCGATTGTGCTGGCGACGCTCCTCGCGGTGCTGGCCATCGTCGGCTATCACGGCGGTGTAATGGATGCGACGTGGACCATCGCCTTCGTCGTCTTCCTCCACGTTCTGTCGGGGATCGTGTGGATCGGGCTGCTTTATTATTTCAACCTCGTCCAGATTCCGACGATGCCGAAGGTTCCCGCCGAGCTTAAGGGCGGCGTGTCGAAGTTCATCGCGCCCGAGGCGCTGCTGTGGTTCCGCTGGGGCGCGGTCGCGACGTTGGTCACCGGGCTCGCCGCTGCGTATCTCAAGGGTTATGCCCATCAAGCATTCACCTTGCAGGCGGGCTGGCGGGTGATCGGTACCGGCATGTATCTCGCCGTCATCATGGCCGCGAATGTCTGGTTCATTATCTGGCCGAACCAGAAGCGCGCCCTCGGAATGGTCCCCGCCGACGATGCGAGCAAGGCGTCGAGTGCGCGGACGGCGATGCTCGCTTCACGCACCAACTTCGTTCTGTCATTCCCGATGCTCTATTGCATGGTGACGCAGCTCTATCTCGGCGGCGCTGGAAACGGCTGAGCCGCCGAGAGGCCGAGCCCTAACGCAGCGAACGTCCTCGCGTTCGTGGAGTTAGGCGCGGGCTCGCGCTAGGCCGATCGGCGAACCTTGATTGCCGAACCCGACCGACGGCGCGATTTTGCCGCGCCTCCTCCTCTTTCATTCCGCCGCCTCGCGCATCGGCTCGGCGGCGGTGGTCGCCGGGGCGACCCTCGTGAACCGCAGCTCGCCATCGTCGACCTTGCCGAAACGTAGTTCCATCGTGTCAAGCGCGTAATTCGCCGTGACCTTCCACGGACTGCGATTGCCCGACTTCGGCATCGCCCCGGCATTGCGCTGGACGTAGCCCGACGTCAGGTCGAACGCGAGGCGCTCGGCAACGATGTCGGGCCCCGGCACCGGCGTCGCGATCTGGGTGCGGCTGGCCTTCATGTGGTTGAGGATGCGCCCGACATAACCGGCGATCAGGTCCGATCGCAGTGTCCAAGACGCGTTGACGTAGCCGAGCGACAGCGCGAGGTTCGGCACGCCCGAGAACATCATCCCCTTATACGCAATGCAATCGCCCGGGGTGATAGCAGTGCCGTCGACGGTCACGCGCATGCCGCCAAGCGCGATCAGCTTAAGCCCGGTCGCGGTGACGATGATATCGGCAGGCAGTTCGGTCCCTGAGGCGAGGCGGATGCCGGTCGGCGTGAACCGGTCGATCGAGTCGGTGACGACCGCCGCTGTGCCGTTGCGGATCGCGCCGAACAGATCGGCGTCGGGGACGAGGCACAGCCTTTGATCCCACGGGGCGTAGCGCGGCGTAAAATGCTTGGCGACGTCATAATCGGGGCCGAGTTCCTGCCGGACGGCATCGATCAACAAGCCGCTTACCTTGGCCGGTTTCTTGCGCGAGATATGATAGAAATACATCCCCCAGCCGAGGTTCTTAAGCCGGATCAGGTTGTACGCGAGTTTCGCGGGCAGATATTTGCGGAGGCGGTTGGCAACGGCGTCGCTTCCCGGACGGCTGATGACATAGGTCGGCGACCGCTGCAGCATCGTCACCGACGCGGCGGTCTTGGCCATTTCGGGGACCAGCGTCACCGCCGTCGCGCCGCTGCCGATGACGACGACGTTCTTGCCAGCATAGTCGAGGTCGGCGGGCCAAAACTGCGGATGGACGATCCGTCCGGCAAAATCGCCGTCACCGGCGAATTCGGGGTGGTGGCCCTCGTCATAGCTATAATAGCCGCTGCACATGTACAGGAAGTTGCACGTCAGCGTCGCGGTCGCGCCGTCGTTGAGTGTCGCGGTCACCGTCCACCGCGCATCGGTCGACGACCAGCCTGCCGCTGTTACCTTGTGGCCGTGACGGATATGGCGGTCGACGTCGTTTTCGGTCGATGTTTCGCGGACATACGACAGGATCGACGGTCCATCGGCGATCGCCTTGGCCGCCGTCCAAGGTTTAAACTTATAGCCAAGCGTGAACATGTCGCTGTCCGACCGGATGCCCGGATAGCGAAACAGGTCCCACGTCCCACCGACCGCGTCGCGGCCTTCGAGGATGGTGAAGCTGCGCTCGGGACAGTCTTTCTGAAGATGGACCGCCGCGCCTATACCCGACAGTCCGGCCCCTACGATGATCACGTCGAAATGGTCGGTCATTGCGGTGGCTCCACCAAGCTTACGTCAACGTAACCCGGTTGGCCGACAAATCCTACTCCACAACGGCTATTGCTTCGAACTGCGGCAAATTGCGATCGTCGCGGTCGCGTGTAGCCCTGCCCGCTACCGTCGTCGCAATGGCATCGCCGCGCGTATTCCGTGCTACCATCAAGAAAATCATTGGGGATTTGCCATGACCGAGCTGCTGTATCCGGTAACCGACGCGGCGCGCGACGGCAGCCGCGTCGATACCGCCGCCGCCGCCGCAATGCGCGCCGCCGCACATACCGACCCCGATGCCTTCTGGCGTGGCCAGGTCGGGCGACTCGACTGGCTGACGCCGCCGACGGTGATGGGCAACTGGTCGTTCGACCCTGTGGATATCCGCTGGTTCGAGGACGGGGTCTTGAACGCCAGCGCCAACTGCCTCGACCGCCACGATCCGGCGCGCGTTGCGATCGTGTGGGAGGCCGACGACCCCGCGACCCCGCCGCGCCAAGTCACCTACGGCGAACTCCTCGCCGAAACGTGCCGAATGGCGAACGTGCTGACCGAGCTCGGGGTCAAGCGCGGCGACCGGGTGACGATCTATCTGCC
The DNA here is from genome assembly GCA_038226115.1 of Sphingomonadales bacterium. GTDB lineage: Bacteria > Pseudomonadota > Alphaproteobacteria > Sphingomonadales > Sphingomonadaceae > Polymorphobacter_B. The sequence continues at coordinate 17,987 of JBBRQR010000010.1, forward strand.
GATGATCCCCGAGGCGGCGGTGGCGATGCTCGCCTGCGCGCGGATCGGCGCGATCCATTCGGTCGTCTTCGCCGGATTCTCTCCCGATGCCATCGCCGGGCGGATCGTCGATGCGGGATCGAGGGTCGTCATCACCGCCGACGTCGGGCTGCGCGGCGGCAAGCCATTGCCGTTGAAGGCCGCTGTCGACGCCGCCTGTGCTATTGCCGTCGTCGTCGAAACGGTTCTCGTCGTTCGCCACGGCGGCGGCGGCGACACTGCGATGACGGCAGGCCGCGATCATTGGTGGCACGAGCGCCGCGCCGCCGTCGCCGACACCTGCGCCCCCGCCGCGATGAGCGCCGAAGATCCGCTGTTCTTGCTCTACACCAGCGGGTCAACCGGCAAGCCCAAGGGCGTCGTCCATACCACCGGCGGCTATTTGCTGTGGGCTAACTTCACCTTCGACCTTGTCTTCGACACCCGCCCGCACGAAATATTCTGGTGCACGGCCGACGTCGGCTGGGTCACCGGGCACAGCTACGGCGTCTACGGCCCGCTGTCGGCGGGCGCGACGGTGCTGATGTTCGAAGGCATCCCGACCTTTCCCGCGTCCGACCGCTTCTGGGCGGTGATCGCGCGGCACAAGGTCAACGTCTTCTACACCGCGCCGACGGCGCTCCGTGCTCTGATGCGCGACGGCGACGCCCCGGTGCTCGCCCACGACCTGTCGACCCTGCGCCTGCTCGGCAGCGTCGGTGAGCCGATTAACCCCGAGGCGTGGAGCTGGTATCACCGCGTCGTCGGTAAGGGCGCGCTGCCGATCGTCGACACGTGGTGGCAGACCGAAACCGGCGGCGTGATGATCTCGCCGCTACCCGGCGCGACCGACCTCAAGCCCGGGTCGGCCACCCTTCCACTCCCCGGTGTCGAACCCGCGCTCGTCGATACCGAAGGCGCGTTCATCGCGCCGGTCGCGGGCGAGGCAACGAGTGGCAACCTCGTCATTACCCGCTCGTGGCCGGGTCAGGCGCGAACGCTGTTCGGCGACCATGCGCGCTTTGCCGAAACGTATTTCAGCACCTACAAGGGCCTGTACTTCACCGGCGACGGCGCACGACGCGACGCCGACGGTTATTGGTGGATCACCGGCCGCGTCGACGACGTCATCAACGTCAGCGGCCACCGCATGGGGACCGCTGAAGTCGAAAGCGCGCTGGTCGCGCACGAACACGTCGCCGAGGCCGCCGTCGTTGGCTTTCCCCACGACATCAAGGGGCAGGGCATCTATGCCTATGTTACCCTGAACGCCGGGATCGACCATAGCGACGCGCTCGTCGCCGAACTGCGCGCGAGCGTCCGCACAATCATCGGCCCGATCGCTACCCCCGACCATCTCCACGTCACGCCGGGGCTACCCAAGACGCGGTCGGGCAAGATAATGCGCCGCATCCTCCGCAAGATCGCCGAAAACGACTTCGGTGCGCTGGGCGACACTTCGACGCTGGCGGACCCGAGCGTCGTCGATCAACTGATTGCGGGGCGAATGAACCGGTGAGCGAGGCACTGTGGCAAGGCAAATATCTTGAGGTCCGCCGCGACGGGACGTGGGAGTTCGTTCGCCGGGTTGGCGGCATGGGTGCGGCGGTCATCCTTGCGACGACTGACGCTCGCGAAATCGTTTTGGTCGAGCAATTTCGCCGCGCGTTCGGGCGACCGGCCGTCGAGCTTCCGGCGGGGTTGATCGGCGACGACGGCGACTTTGATCCAGCCGTCGCTGCCGCGCGTGAACTTACCGAAGAGACGGGGTTCGTCGCCGCCGAATGGACCAACCTAGGCGACTTCGCGACGTCGCCCGGCATGTCGGCGGAGATGTTCACCCTGTTCCGGGCGCGGGGGCTGACGCGAACCGGCGATGGTGGCGGGGTCGATGCCGAGAACATTATCGTCCACGTCGTTCCGCTCACGGATTTACTGGCTTGGCTTGCGGCGGCGAGAGCGCGCGGATGCGTGATCGATTCGCGGCTGACGATTGGGCTGGGGCTGCTCTAGATTCGCTGAGTCACCGCGATCGCGGCACGGCACCCGGCGCGGATCAGTGCACTCATCACCGGGAAGCCAGTCCCGCCCATTTCGGCGGCGGTGTCGCGATGTTCGACCTCGTCGGCCTGAAAGTCGGCGATGTGGGCGGCGAGTTCGGGGTCCGACCCGTCAGCGAGTGTGTCGCGCTGTGCTTGATAATGGCGGTCGATCTCGGTCTCGACGGCGACGGTGCACGCCATCGCCGCCTTTGGCCCGAGCAGCGCAGTGCCGACGCCGAGCGCATAGCCCGCGATGTGCCACAGCGGATGGAGCAACGTCGGGCGCACCCGCCGCCGCGTCAGCAGGTCGTCGAACACCGCGAGATGGCGCGCCTCTTGCGCGCGCATCCGCCCGATCGCCGGGGCGACAGGACCGCGCCCGCCCATCACCGCGAGTTGTCCCGCATAGATTCGCGCCGCGCCGTATTCGCCGGCGTGGTCAACGCGGATCATCTGCTCGATAGTTTCGGTCTTGCGCGATTCAGCCACAGTGCGGTTGCTCCAACGACGGTCGAGATTAAGGCGTTGTACCCCGCCATCGACACACCGAACAGCGTCCACGCCGCCGCATCGCAGCGGATCATCGGCGCGGCGAGGGCGGCAGCGATGTTGGTCGCATCGAACGCCGGCCCGGTGCACGCCTGCGGTCCGGCCCACCAATGGTACTCGACCCCGGCGTGGAAGAAGCCGATTGCCGCCGACGCCAGCACCGCGACAGCCGCCAGCGCGACGACCATCCGGTTGCTCCGCAGTGCCCACGCGACCAGCCCGAGGCCGAGCGCGGCGACGTGCGGCCAGCGCTGCCACAGGCACATCTCACACGGGGCAAGGCCGCCCAGATACTGGAACGCCAGTGCTCCGCCGAGCAGCGCCGCGCTGCCGGTCAGGACGAGCGCATTGGCGGGTTTAGAGGACATAGCGCCAGACCAGGTATGCCGCGATCAGCGCCATGGCGACGAGGGCGACGCGGTGGAAGTGCGCCTCGATATAATGCTCGGCGACCGCGCCGAAGCGCTTGAGCAACAGCGCAACGACGATGAAGCGTCCGCCGCGTCCGACCACCGACGCGAGCAGCGCGCCGCCCAGCCCGAGATGGACGCTGCCCGCCGCGACCGCCGCCGGCATCGGCGCGAGGAGGAAGGCGAGCGGCCACAGCAGGGCATTATGCGCAACGTCGACCCGGAAGGCGTCGAACTCGGCCTTTTTGTGGAGGAAGGTCAGCAGCGGATCGGCGACGGCGGCGAACAGTACCGAGCCGATGTAGTAGGCGATGATCGCCCCCGCCGTCGACGCGACGAGGCCGATGACGCCGTAACGCAGCGCCCGCTCCGGGCGCGCGATCGACATCGGCAGCTGGAGCAGCTCGGGGGGAATCGTGAACAACGCCCCGTCGATGAACGCGACGAGCGCGAGCCACCACTCGGCATCGGGGCGCGCGGCGAGGACAAGGAGGCGGTCGTAGAGCTGGCGGAGCACGGGCTTGATCCGATGTCGTGACTGCCGCCCTTACCACGCCCGCCGCCGCCGTCGACTGGCAAAGCGCGGGCAGGTCGGGACCTCACCGCGCGGCTGTAACCGTTGGCGCGACCCCGGTTCCAAGCCGCTCGATCAGCTTGACGGCATAGCTGAGCTGATAGTCGGTAATCCCCTTTTTCTTGAGCGTCTCGATCGTATCGGCAAAGCGCGGGTCGGGCTTGTCGTCGGCCTCGATCAGCTTGTCGGTCGCCTTGACCTCGTTGATCAGGTGACGGCGGAGGTCGGCCTCACGCAGGCGCGGGCGGCTCGCGTCGGCGGCGAGCGGGTCGCTCAA
>JBBRQR010000011.1:0-21655 GCA_038226115.1 Sphingomonadales bacterium
CGTTTTCGAAGAATAAAGCGCGGATCAACGAAAAGAAAGGAGCCGACGGCGGCATTGACGGCATCGCCTATTTCGCGACCGACAGCAGCAGCAACGGCAAGGCTATCTTCCAGGTCAAATCGGGAAAGACCGGGCGCGGCGACATGGCAACGCTGAACAACGACCGGCTGCGCGAGAAAGCCGAGTTCGGCTACCTGCTCTGCTTCTCGCTCCCGACCAAGGCCATGGAGGGTGAGATTGCCGCCGCCGGACGCTATAAGCACCCCTACTACGACCGCGAAGACGACCGGCTGCAGGTCGTTACCGTCGCCGAACTGTTCGCGCCGACGAACCGACGCCTCGACCTGCCAATGGCGCGCGACGCGGTGAAGGCGGCGGCGGCGATCGGTGATGACGGCGCGCAGGGGGCTTTGCTTTAGGCGGTCGTGGCGTCGCCGCCCGGTTCGGCGGCGTCGGGTTCGTCGCCGTCCTCGCCAATCTTCGCCGCGCTCACCACGCTTTCGCCGTCGGCCACATCGAACAGTTTCACGCCCTGCGTCGTCCGGCCCATGATGCGGATCTGCCCGGCGACGGTGCGGATCAGCTTGCCCTGGTCGGTGACGAGCATCAGTTCGTCGCCGTCGGTCGCGGGGAAGCTGGCGACGACGGTGCCATTGCGTTCGCTGTCGGCGATGGTTGCGATGCCCTGCCCGCCGCGCCCAGACTGACGGAATTCGAACGCGCTGGTGCGCTTGCCGAAGCCGTTCGAGGTGACGGTGAGGATGAACTCCTCGGCGGCCGCGAACTGGCCCATCCGGGTTTCCGACAGGATGCGCTCGCCGGGGTCGGCCTTCCACGCGGCGGCCTTGAGATAATCCTCGCGCTCCTGCGGCGTCGCGTCGAACGGGCGGAGGATCGACATCGAAATGACCTCGTCGCGCGGCCCCTTGGCTTTTTTGCCTTCGCCGTCGGTGGCGCCTGCGAGCATGATCCCACGCACGCCGGTCGAGGTGCGGCTGACGAATTCGCGGACATCCTCGACGGCGAAGCGGATTGCCTTGCGGTTCTTCGTCACGAGCAACACGTCGTCGGCGGCATCGCACAGCGCCACCCCGATCAGCCGGTCATCGTCGCCGTCGTCGAAGCGGATCGCAAGCTTGCCCGCCGCATTGATGTTGGCGAACGCGTCCATCGCGTTGCGCCGGACCGAGCCGTGGGCGGTGGCGAACATGACGTGGAGGCGGCTCCACGCGGTCTCGTCCTCGGGCAGCGGCAGGACGCTGGTGATCGTCTCGTCCTTGCCGAGCGGCAGCATCTGGACCATCGGGCGACCCTTCGCGGTCGGCCCGCCGAGCGGCAGCTTCCAAACTTTCAGGCGATAGACCTTGCCCGCGCTGCTGAAGAACAGCACCGGCGTGTGCGTCGAGGTAACGAACAGGTTGGTGACGACGTCTTCGTCCTTCGTCGCCATCCCCGACCGGCCCTTGCCGCCGCGCTTTTGCGCACGATAGTCGGACAGCGGGACACGCTTGATATAGCCGGTCATCGTCACCGTCACGACCATGTCCTCACGCGTAATGAGGTCCTCGTCGTCGATGTCGTCCCCGGCGGCGACGATCTCCGTCCGGCGTTTGGTGATGAACGGATCGGAGCCGTTCAATTCGTCGCGAAGCACGGTGTACAGCCGCGCGCGGTCGCGCAAAATGTCGAGCAGGTCAACGATCGACGCCGCGATTTCGGTCAGTTCGTCGCCGATTTCGTCGCGCCCGAGCGCGGTCAGCTTGGCGAGGCGGAGGTCGAGGATCGCGCGGACCTGAATGTCGTCGAGGCGGTAGGTGTCGCTTTCCACCTCGGTCGGGCCGTCGCCGGTGATGCCCTCGATCAGGCGGAGGTACGGCGCGATTTCGGCGCGCGGCCAGTCGCGCGCCATCAGGACGCTGCGCGCTTCGGCGGGTGACGCGCTGCCACGAATGATGCGGACCACCTCGTCGAGATTGGCGACGGCCACGACGAGCGCGATCAAGATATGCGCGCGGTCACGAGCCTTGTTCAGCTCGAACTTCGACCGGCGGGTGATGACTTCCTCGCGGAATGTGACGAAGGCGGCGATGACGTCGTGGAGCGTCAGCAGCTCCGGGCGACCGCCACGGATCGCGAGCATGTTGATCGCGAACGACGACTGCGCCGGGGTATGGCGGTAGAGCTGGTTGAGGACGACCTCGGGGACGGCGTCGCGCTTCAAATCCATGACGACGCGGACGCCCTCGCGGCTGCTTTCGTCGCGGAGGTCGCTGACGCCTTCGATGCGCTTGTCCTTGACCGCGTCGGCGATCTTTTCGACCAAGCCGTTCTTGCCGAGCTGGTACGGGATTTCGGTGAGGACGATCGAACGGCGGTCGCCGCGCCCCTCCTCGACGACGGCGCGGGCGCGCATGATGACGCTGCCGCGCCCGGTCGCGTAGGCGCTGCGGATGCCGCTCGTGCCGAGCAACAGCGCGCCGGTCGGGAAATCGGGACCGGGGATGTGCGTCATCAGCTCGTCGACGGTGATCGCCGGGTTGTCGAGATAGGCGCGAACGGCGTCGATCACCTCACCCAGATTATGCGGCGGGATATTGGTCGCCATGCCGACCGCGATGCCGCCCGCGCCGTTGACGAGCAGGTTGGGGAAGCGCGCGGGCAGGACGCTCGGTTCGTGCTCCGACCCGTCATAGTTCGCGGTGAAGTCGACCGTGTCCTTGTCGATGTCGGCGAGGAGTTCGTCGGCGACCTTCGCCAGCCGCGCCTCGGTATAGCGCATCGCGGCGGGAGCATCGGGGTCCATCGACCCGAAATTGCCCTGCCCGTCGATCAGCGGCAGCCGCATCGACCAGTCCTGCGTCATCCGGGCGAGCGCGTCGTAGATGCTGCTGTCGCCGTGCGGATGGTATTTACCCATCACGTCGCCGACGATGCGCGCCGACTTGCGGTACGGCTTGCCCGCGACGAAGCCGCTTTCGTGCGCCCCCCACAGGATGCGCCGGTGAACCGGCTTCAGCCCGTCGCGGACGTCGGGCAGCGCGCGCGCGACGATGACCGACATGGCATAGTCGAGAAAGCTCGTCCGCATCTCGGCGACGATCGAGATCGGCTGAATATCGGGTTCGCGCGGGGCGGTGGAAACGGGATCGGCCAAGGGATGCTACCTGTGGGGCGAGTGCGCTCGCGGAAGTGTCATATCTAGCGGCAGGTGCGGCTAAACGCCAGCGAAACGGGCAGTGGCGAGCCGTTATTTGCGCTGTAAACGACTGGATGAGGACGATCATGGCGGGATCGGTGCCCCGGCGCTTTGCAGGTGCACGCCGGCGCCGCGGCGGATAGGGATAATCGATGACCGACGAGCGGCCCAAAACCAACTCGCGACGGGCCGCGAGCACGTGGCAACCGCCGACGTTGTTCGCGCTGTGGGTCGGCGGGGCCGCACTGCTGTGGCTGTTCTACGCGTTCGTCTTTGTCGAGACCGGCGCTAGCGGCTGGGCCGAAGCGATTGGTCTTGCCTTTGCCAATGTTCTCCCATTGGCACTGCTCGCGGTGGCGACCCACGAGGTCCTGCGGGGCCGGGTGATGCCGCTGCCGCTGCCGTTCCAGATCATGGCGCATACTTTGCTCGCGGCGGCGTTCGCCACGACATGGTATGCGACCGTGCTCGTTCTGCTGGCCTTCGTTCGCGGCGTCGGCGGCGGCAGTTTTGCCGTCAGCGGCTTTTCCGGCCCCGCCTTCACGTGGCAAGTTTTCCAGGGGCTGATCCTGTACGCCCTCGTTGCGGCAATCTGCTACGCCGTGCGCGGCGGACGCGAAGCCGCCCCAGTGTCGTTCGTCGAGCGCGCCGCGCCGCTCGAACGCTATCTGTCGAAATCCGGCGACGAGTTCCAACCGATCGAGGTCGGCGACATCGTTACCATTGCCGGCGCGCAGGATTATTCGGAGGTTGCGACAATCGACGGCCGTCGCCACCTCGTCCGGATGTCGCTCGGCGAGTTCGAAAGCCGCCTCGACGCCGCGCGCTTCATCCGGGTCCACCGTTCGACGATCATCAACTTTGCCCGGATCGAACGCGTCGAACCAGCGGGCGGCGGGCGGTTGACCGCGCACATGGCGAACGGCGAGTCGATCGATGTCAGCCGGTCGGGGACCCAACAGCTCCGCCGTTTCATCGTCTGAAGGCGCGCATTCGTCGTCGCCCGTGTCCGTTCGCGGCTTTTTCCCGACGGCTGCCGATCTCGCGGCACGGATAGCCTCGCTGCAAAGAGGATGTTCACCGATGACAATTCGACACCTATCGCTCGCCGTGTTGTTCGCTGCCGCCGCCCCTGCCGTCGGCCAGACCCTCGCGATGCCGCCCACGATAATTGCGGGCGCAGCAATTCCGGTGGTCGTCACCGGGCTTCAGCCGCAACAGGCAGTGTCGCTCCTCGCCGAACGTGTCACCGCCGACGGCGGATCGTCGACCGGCTACCGCGCCGAGGCAAATTATCTCGCCGATGGGCCCGGGCAGATCGATCTCGCATCGGCTGCGCCCACGAGTGGCGACTATTCGGGGATTGATCCGGCGGGGCTGTTCTGGTCGATGCACCCGACCAAACTCCCCGACGGGGTCGCGGCGGGTACGGTCCGGGTCACCCTGCGCGTTGCCGATCGCCCGGTCGCCACCGCCACCACCCGCATCGTGTCCACCGATCCCCGCGTCCACGCCGAGCCGGTCGCGGGCTTCGCCGGGGCGATGCTCTACCACCTGCCCGGCACCGCGCCGCTGCCGGTCGTCATCGCGCTCGGTGGCTCGGAGGGCGGATCGTCGTTCGGTCGCGAGTTCGGGCCGTGGCTTGCCGCGCGCGGCTACGCCGTGTTCGCGATGCCTTACTATGTGCCCGACTGGAGCAACGAGAAGCTGCCCGGATTGCCGGTCGACTTCGCCGATATTCCGGTCGATCGGCTCGCGGCGGTGCGCGCGTGGATCGCAACCCAGCCCGGCCTCGATGCGACGCGGATTGGACTATACGGCGTGTCGAAGGGCGGCGAGTTCGCGATCATCGCCGCATCGCGCTTTCCGTGGCTGAAGGCAGTCGCGGCGGTGGTGCCATCCGACGTTGTGTGGGAGGGCTGGGGGCCGAATGTGTCGAGCGACGACACCCAATCGTCGTTCGCGTGGGCGGGCAAGCCCCTGCCGTTCGTGCCGTATCGCGGGATGCGCGAGACGATCGCCGCGCTCTACAGGGGCGAGCAGCGCACGTTACGCACGCCGCATCTCGCCGGTCGTACCGCCAACCCTGAACGGGTCGTGGCGGCGCGCATCCCGATTGAAACCTATGCCGGGGCGCTGCTTGTCGCCGGCGGCGGGAAGGACGAGACATGGCCGTCGAGCGAGATGGTGCAGAACATCGGCGCCTCGCGCACAAAGGTTGGTCGCGCAACAACCGTCCTTACGTTCCCCGATGCCGGTCACGGTCTGTCAGGGAGCGGTTGGGACCCGCAGAACTACCCCAATCTCGCCGCCAGCCCCGCCGCGACCGCCCATGCCCAGATCGCCGTTCAGAAGGCGGCGCTCGAACTGTTCGCAACGGCGCTGCATCCGTCGCCAGACCGCAAATAGGCGGTTTGGCGAGGCTGCATCGACTAGCTCGGCACCCGCCGAATCGTCTCGTCGAGCCGCCCGACGACCACGCCTATCATGCGGAATGTCATGCGGTTGTGGGCGCTTTGGCCGTCGGGCGCGAGGTCGAGCCATTGATCGGCGACGACGCCGCGTTTGACACGGAAGTGGAGGTGAAGGCGCGCCCCGACGACCGTTCCGGCGACGGGGCTCGTCGCGTCGGTCAGCGTGCCAGTGTAGCCGCCCGGGCCGGCGGCGCGGAAGGTCCATTGCCGCTTAGCCGGTGCGTCGTCGCCCGCACCTTCGACAATCTGGTCGAGGATCAGCGCGCCGTCGGCAGCGACCCGCCCGTGGCCGTGGACGGCGACCGCGTGGCGACGTTCGAAGATGATCTTGAGGCGTCCCCGCCCCTCGGTCGCCCCGGCGAAGAAGGCGATCGGGTCGAAGGTCGGGGGCTTGGCAGCCGTCGTGGCAGCCATGACTGCGTCAGATGGAACGGCGGCAGACTGGGCGGCGCCAGACTGGGCGGCAGTCGCGCTCGCTGACGCTGCGAGGCCGACAGCGAAGATCATCAGCGGCATCTGACGACGCGCGCCGCGACCGAACGGCTGATGGATCGGCGCGGCGGGGGCGAAGAGCGAGAACATGGCGTGGCGCTATCACGCTCCTGCGCGCGGGTCTAACCGCTGTCCTACACGTCGGTTTGGCGCTAGAGTGACAGCAATGGTCCTCCCCGCCCCCTCGCTTCGCCCCCGTCTTGCCGTCGGGTGCTGGCCGGAGAGGAAGTTGAATTTCCGTCGTGGGCGTGAACTTCGTGTGAACTTCGCCTGGCAGGTTCGCCACCTGGCCTGCCGGACGCGTTAATTGACCGATCCGGTTCATGTCATCGGCGGCGGCCTCGCCGGGTCGGAAGCGGCGTGGCAGTGCGCCCGCGCTGGAGTGCCCGTCGTCCTCCACGAGATGCGCGGGCCGCACCGGACCGAGGCGCACCACACCGATGCGCTCGCCGAACTCGTTTGCTCGAACAGCTTCCGCTCCGACGACCCCGAGCACAACGCCGTCGGGCTGATCCATGCCGAGATGCGGAGCCTCGGCTCGTTGATCCTCGCGTGCGCCGATGCCGCGCGCGTCCCCGCCGGGTCGGCACTCGCGGTCGACCGCGACGCCTTTGCCGAGCGCGTTACCGCCGCGATCGACGCCGAGCCGCTGATCGAGGTGCGCCGCGAACTCGTCGCCGCACCGCCGCCCGAATGGGGCAGCGTCATCATCGCGACGGGGCCGCTGACCGCCGGGCCGCTGGCGGAATGGATCGCCGCACGAACCGGCGAGGACGCTCTCGCCTTCTTCGACGCGATCGCCCCAATCGTCCATTTCGACTCGATCGACATGGACACCGCATGGTTCCAGTCGCGCTGGGATAAGGGCGACAGCAAGGATTATATCAACTGTCCGCTCGACCAGGCGCAATACGAGGCGTTCATCGCGGCGATGCTCGACGGCGAAAAGACCGAGTATAAACAATGGGAAGGCACGCCGTATTTTGACGGCTGCATGCCGATCGAGGTGATGGCCGAGCGCGGCCTCAACACGCCGCGCTTCGGGCCGATGAAGCCGGTTGGCTTGACCAATCCGGCGACCGGACGGCGGGCGTGGGCGGTGGTCCAGCTACGCCAGGACAATGCACTCGGCACGCTGTGGAACATCGTCGGCTTCCAGACCAAGCTCAAGCACGCCGAACAGGTCCGCGTGTTCCGCACCATCCCCGGTCTCGAACGCGCCGAATTCGCGCGGCTCGGCGGGCTGCATCGCAACACGTTCATCAAGTCGCCGGTGTTGCTCGACGACCAGTTGCGGTTGCGCGCGGAGCCCCGGCTCCGCTTCGCCGGGCAGATCACCGGGTGCGAGGGCTATGTCGAAAGCGCCGCTGTCGGGCTGATCGCCGGGCGGATGGCGGCAGCCGAGGTGCACGGCGCGACACTGGCCCCGCCCCCGCTGACGACCGCGATCGGGGCGTTGCTTGGGCACATCACCGGCGGCGCGGCGGCGGACAGCTTCCAGCCGATGAACGTCAACTTCGGCCTGTTCCCGCCGCTCGACCCCCCGGTCCACAAATCCCTCCGCAAACCGGCGATGGCGGCGCGGGGTCGCGCGGACCTCGCGACATGGGTGGCTACTGCCTCTCGCCCGGCTCCTCCGCCGGAGCCGCTGCTTCACGCGCTACCCCCGGCGGACACACCGCCTTCGTCCGCGGTTTGCGCTTGACCGCCGTCGTCGCGAACTCGGCCGGGGTCAGCTTGCCGTCGCGGCTGGCATCGGCGGTGTCGAACTTGCCGATCGCCTTGACCGAATATTCGGTGAAGCTGAGCTTGCCGTCGTGGTCGGTATCGAGCTTGGCGAACGCCTTTTTGCGCGCGGCGAGATATTCATCGCGGTCGATCGCCCCGTCCTTGTCCTTGTCGTAACGCTTGAACCTTTTTTGTTCGCGGTCGAGCGGGGTCACGTCACTGACCGGAGCGAGAAGCGGTGCGTCGGACGGCGCCAGCGTCGCAACCTCGGCCTCGGCAGGTGTCCGGAAGGCAAGGCGCTTTGCCGGCGGGGTCGACCGCCACAGCAGCGCGGCAAGGCCGACGAGCACGACGACGACCGTTGCCGCCAACCACTTCGGAACGATCATGCCCACCCCTGCCCAAGCCCGACGCCTTCGTAGCGCGATCAGGCGAAGCTGTCGGTTCCCAAGGGGTTAACGCCCCGTCGCGACGCGCCCGAACAAGCGGAGTTGCCGCCCGACGCTGCCCGGCGTGCCGAGCCGTCGATCGCCCAACGCGCGGGCAATGTCGGCCACGGCGAAGTCGGCCAGCGCGGCGAGCGGACGGAGTGCGGGAACGAGGCGCGCAGGGAACGCCGCGGCGGCGATCCGCCGCGCATCGTCGGGATCGACCGGCGGCGCCTTGGCCCCCGGTCGCACCAACTGCCCGAGCGCCCACACCCGACCGAGCGCCTGCGCCGACGCTTGCGCCACCCCGAGCGCCGTCGCGCACGCGCCGAACAGCGTCCCCCCGCGCCGGTCGAGATGCGCGTCGAGCGCCGCCCCGGCCAACCGCTCGTCGAGCAGCAGAGACAGAAAGCCGTCCTCCAGCGGTTCGAGCGCCTGCCCGGTCACACCAAGCGGCAGCGCGTGGGTCGCCAACGCCGCGAGCACCGGCTGGGCGGGCGGCGGCGCGGTGTCGAGCCGCGTCAACGCCTCGCGCCACCACGCCAGCCGGATCTCGCCGAGCATCGCCTCGGTTGTCGTCGCCACGACGGCGGCGAGCTCGAGGTCGAGCGCGTGGAGCGCGAACAGCGCCGGGCGGGCGGCGGCGGGTGCGTACAGCGTCGCGAGATAGCGGTCGCGGTCGCGGGCGCGAACAATTGCGGGGGGGCTGCTCGGATCGGGGTCGATGGTGTCGGTCATCGTCCTCCTATACCCTTGGCGCGATGGTCGCGAAGGCAGTGTCATGGCGCGGGTGATCCTGTTCAACAAGCCGTTCGGCGTCCTGCCGCAGTTCACCGATCGCGGCATGACGTCGCCGCGCCCGACGCTGTCGGCATTCATCGACGTCCCTGACGTGTATCCAGCGGGGCGGCTCGACCGCGACAGCGAGGGGCTGCTGGTCCTGACCGACGACGGCGCACTGCAGGCGCGGATCGCCGACCCGCGCTTCAAGCTGGCGAAGACGTACCTCGTTCAGGTCGAAGGCGATGTCGCAGACCTCAGCCTCAGTGCATTGCGTAAGGGTGTCGACCTGAACGACGGGCCAACGCTCCCGGCAGAGGTCGAGCGGATCGCCACCCCCGACCTGTGGCCGCGCGACCCGCCCGTGCGCTTCCGCAAAACCGTCGCCGATTGCTGGGTGCGCCTGACGCTGCGCGAGGGGCGCAACCGGCAGGTCCGGCGGATGACGGCGGCGGTCGGCCACCCGACGCTACGGCTGGTGCGATGGCGCGTCGGCGAGTGGAGCGTCGCCGGTCTCGCTCCCGGCGAGTGGCGCGAGGTCGACGCCTAACGGTCGATCGCCACGCTGCTGCCAGTGAGTAATGCTGCGACCAATGTGCGGACATCGGCGGACTTGGCCCATGGTGCGAGTGGGAAATGCGGGCTTGCTGCGAGCGCCTCGGCGAATGCCGCCACCGCACCATTGCAGTCGAAACTCGCACCGTCGACGAACAGGGTCACGTCGCCGGGGGCGCGCCGGATGAAGCTGAAGCGGCTCGCCGGGTTGCGGACGAGTGTTGCTCCGATGAGGGTGTCGGGCAGGCTTGCGTCGTCGCCGATCGAAGGCTCGGCGTCGGACTGCGCGGTGGTGTATTCGCCGAACCAGCGTGCGAACGCTGCCCGGTCGGTCATGCGCGCGATGACGAGGTCGTGGAGCCGAGTAACGGCGGCGGCGTCGATCTCGCCGGGGTTGGCGGCAGCGGTGAGATCGGGGTCGGTGTAGCGGTCGTCGTCGTCGAGCGTCGCGAGCAGGTGGTCGCACCAGTGGGCGATCAACTCGCTCCGCGCCGGGGCACGGAAGCCGACCGAGTATGTCATGCAGTCATCGCCGACCGCGACCCCGTCATGGGCAATACCGGGTGGGAGGTAAAGCATATCGCCCGAATCGAGGATGAACTCGTCAGTTGGCGCGAAGTCGGCAAGCAGGTTGAGATCGTCGTGCGGCAGCCGCGCTGTTGCCGCGTCGCACGCTCCCCCGATCCGCCAGCGACGTCGTCCGAGGCCTTGGATCAGGAACACGTCATAGCGGTCGAAATGCGGCCCGACCCCGCCGCCGTCGGAGGCGTAGCTGACCATGACGTCGTCGATCCGCCAGTTGGGCACGAACGCGAACGGCGGCAGCAGCGCGGCAACGGCGGGGACGACGTGATCGACCGCGTCGACGAGCAGCGTCCACGGCTTGGCCCCGAGCTTGGCGAATTGCTTCGCCTTGAATGGGCCATGCGCCACCTTGCGCTTGTGCCGCCCCGCGACGACGATCCGCGCCGACACACCGTCCTCGCACGCGAGCCCGGCAAGCTCGTCGGGCGCAAGTGGATTGGCCCATGTCGCCCACGGGTTGCGGATCAGCAGCGGGCGCTTCTGCCAATAGTCGCGCAGGAACAGAGCGGGATCGAAGGCGACGAAGTCCATCGCCTTCGCGTCCGTCACCGAGTCAGGCGCTTGTAGGTCAGCTTCGTCGGGCGGTCGGCGGCGTCGCCCATGCGCGCGTGCTTGTCGGCCTCATAGGCTTCGAAGTTGCCCTCGAACCATTCGACGTGGCTGTCGCCCTCGAAGGCGAGAATGTGCGTCGCCAGCCGATCGAGGAAGAAGCGGTCGTGGCTGATGACCACCGCGCAACCGGCGAAGCTCTCCAACGCTTCCTCAAGTGCGCGTAGCGTCTCGACGTCGAGGTCGTTGGTCGGTTCGTCGAGGAGGAGGACGTTACCGCCCTGCACCAGCATCTTCGCCATGTGGACGCGGTTGCGCTCGCCGCCCGACAGCTGGCCGACCTTCTTTTGCTGGTCGGCTCCCTTGAAGTTGAAGCTGCCGACGTAGGCGCGGGTCAGCACTTCGTTCTTGCCAAAGTAGAACTTCTCGGCCCCGCCGGAGACTTCCTCCCAGACATTGTGGCCCGCGTCGAGCGCGTCGCGCGACTGGTCGACATAGCCGAGCTTGACGGTGTCGCCGATACGGATGCTGCCCTCGTCGGGGGTTTCCTGGCCCGTAATCATGCGGAACAATGTCGTCTTGCCCGCGCCGTTCGGGCCGATGACGCCAACGATCCCGCCCGGTGGCAGGCTGAAGCTGAGGTTCTCGATCAAAACGCGGTCGCCGAAGCTCTTGGTGAGGTTCTTCGCCTCGATCACCGTGCTGCCGAGGCGCTCGGGAACCTGGATGAGGATCTGCGCGCTGCCGAGGCGACGGTTGGCCTGCTTCTCGACGAGCTCGTCGAACGCCTGGATGCGGGCCTTCGACTTGGTCTGGCGCGCTTTGGGTGACGAGCGAATCCACTGGAGTTCGTCGCGGATCGCGCGCTCGCGGCTTTCGTCCTCCCGGCTTTCCTGCGCCATCCGCTTGACCTTGGCTTCGAGCCACGCCGAGTAATTGCCCTCGAACGGGATGCCCTTGCCGCGGTCGAGTTCGAGGACCCATTTGACGACATTGTCGAGGAAGTAGCGGTCGTGGGTGACGAGGATGACGCAGCCGGCATAGTCCTGCAGGTGCTTTTCGAGCCACTGCACGCTTTCGGCATCGAGGTGGTTGGTCGGCTCGTCGAGGAGCAGAATGCCGGGCTTTTCGAGGAGCAGCTTGCATAAGGCAACGCGGCGCTTCTCACCCCCCGACAATTTCTCGACCGACGCCTCGCCCGGTGGGCAGCGCAGAGCGTCCATCGCAATCTCGAGCTGGTTATCGAGCGTCCAGCCGTCGACCGCGTCGATCTTCTCCTGCAACACGCCCATCTCTTCGAGCAGCGCGTCGAAATCGGTCGCGTCGGTTGGCTCACCCATCTCGGCGGAGATCGCGTTGAATCGTTCGACCATGTCGGCGACGGGGCGGATGCCGTCCATGACGTTTTCGCGGACGGTCTTCGCCGGATCGAGCTGCGGCTCCTGCGCGAGATAGCCGACCTGCACGCCCTCGGCCGCCCATGCCTCGCCCTGAAAATCCTTGTCCTGGCCGGCGATGATCTTCATCAGCGTCGACTTACCCGCGCCGTTCGGTCCGATGACGGCGATCTTCGCGCCGGGCAGGAAGCTCAGATACAGGTCCTTGAACACCGGCTTGCCGCCGGGATAGGCCTTCGTCAGGCCCTTCATCACAAATGCGTATTGGTAACCAGCCATGAGAGGTGCGGGCTTTCGGTTCGGATGTTTGAAGCTGATGCGCCTTTAGCGCACCGGCGGGGCGGACGGCAACGCGCGATTCCGGTCATTCCGCCATGCGCAGCCAGCCCGCGGTGCCTATCCCGTTGAAGTGACGGAACTTACCGGACGGCTTGTTGTTAATATGAACGAAGTCTGATGGCAAAATGTCGGTCAGACAATCGGTGTGCAATGAACCAGACAATGCCAATAAGCCCGACGATAGACACGAGCGAATTCGGCGATTTGCGCGGTCTTCTAATGTTGCTCGATGAGCCGATCTGCGAACCGATCGACGATGGGCTGCATCGGTTGTTCAAGATGATCGCCGTGAAGTCCGGCCCAATTCGCTAGACCTATTGCAGGGTCATTGCGCTGGTTGAGACGTGCATCGCCGCAAGTTTATAGCGCAAGGTCCGCTCGCTGATGCCAAGCCGCTCGGCTGCCACCCGCCGCCGCCCATCGCACGCCGTCAAGGTCGCGCGGATCATCGCCTGCTCATGGGCGCGAACGTCCTTACCGAGCGAGCTACTTTGCGTCGCGGGCGCATCGAACATGATGTCGTCGACGTCCACGACTTCGCCTTCGGCAATTATTGCGGCGCGAGCGATGACGTTGCCGAGTTCACGGACATTCCCCGGCCAAGGATGCAACATCAGCTTCGAAAGCGCAGCCGGTGTCGGCCACGCCGTTATTCCCTGCCGCAACCATAATGCTGCGGCGATCGGAACGATGTCGGCCGGGCGGTCGGCAAGCGCGAGGGTCGTCAACGGAAATACGGCAAGCCGGTAAAAAAGGTCAGCACGGAACCGTCCTGCCGCGACTTCAGCGGCGAGGTCGCGATTGGCGGTGGCGATGATCCGCGCGTCGATAGCAACCGGCACTGTCGCGCCCACCGGCAAGACTTCGCGCTCCTGTAACGCGCGGAGCAATTTCGCCTGAAGCGCTAGCGGCAGTTCGCTGACTTCGTCGAGAAGCAAGGTCCCCTTCGCGGCCGCACGAAAGAGGCCCGGCGTGCTCGTCGTCGCGCCGGTAAACGCCCCGCGCTCGACGCCAAACAGCGTCGCCTCGAGCATCGTCTCGGGGATCGCGGCACAGTTTATCGCGACGAACGGGCCGGTGGCGCGTGATGAGTGGGCATGAATGTAGCGCGCGATCACCTCCTTGCCCGTCCCCGTCGGTCCAGCGATCAGAACGCTGACGTCGCGCGACGCTACTCGGGCGGCAAGGCCGACCAGCGCCGCCGATGCGGGACTATCCCCCGCCGGAGCCGATCCGCGCGAATGCGCGCTAATCAGACTGGCGGCAAAATCGGTGCCATCGGCGGTAAAATCGAGGCAGAGCCTGGCTGTCGCCGTACACGTCGCGATGCGCCCTCGACCGGTGGCGATGACAACATCACCGCCCGCCTCGCCAGCAGCGACAACGCGGAGCGCACCTGCACCGCGCATCGCCAATGCCACGCCGAGACACGGGTGCAAACGCGCCGCCGCCGCCGAAACATCGATTGTCCCCACCATGTCGCTCGCGCCCCCTGCTCTTGCATAAGCTAAGCAAGGGCCGTGCCAATCCGGCGCTCCGGTCGTTCGGCGCGATCAACCGGCAAAATGCGTCAAACCGCTGACGCTGCCGACGTCAACCATTTGACGAACGTCAGGAAATTGACGCCTCCGCGACCGCCGGTGCATGCGTCGCGGCAATCGTCCCGCCGCCGATAACGCGCGTCCCGGCGTAGACAACGGCAGCCTGCCCGCGCGCAACCCCAAACTGCGGCGCGGCGAAGGCGATGCTCGCGGTTCCTCGATCGACCTCAGCCTCTACCACGGCCGCCGTCGACCGGATCTTAACGCCGACCGCGCCGACGTCGTCGGCGAGCCAATTAACATCCGTCAGTCCGATCCGCCCGACTGCCAGCGCGCTGCGCGGCCCGGCGATGACGCGGCGCGTGTCGGGATCGACTGCGACGACGTACAGGGGCTCTACCTGTCCGCCGATGTCGAGGCCTCGCCGCTGGCCGATCGTGAAATTGACGATGCCGCCGTGCCGCCCAATCGCCCGTCCAGCGAGGTCGACGATCTCTCCCGGCGCATCCGCCTCGGGGCGCAGGCGGCGGACGACGGCGGCATAGTCGCCCCCGGGGACGAAGCAGATGTCCTGGCTGTCGGGCTTGTCCGCGACCGCCAGCCCCAGCCGAGCGGCGTGGTGGCGCACCTCCGCCTTTGCCAGCCCTCCTAATGGAAATCGAAGGTAATCGAGCTGTGCAGCGGTCGTCGCATACAGGAAATAGCTCTGGTCCTTCGCCGGATCGACCGCGCGGTGAAGCTCGACCCCGGTCCGACCGACGACGCGCCGGACATAATGGCCGGTCGCGAGGCACGCCGCGCCCAGATCACGCGCCACGCCGAGCAGATCGCGGAACTTGACGCTGCGATTGCACGCGACGCACGGCACGGGAGTTTCCCCACGGACATAGGCGTCGGCAAAATCGTCGATCACGCCGGCGCGGAAGGCATCCTCGTAATCGAGTACATAATGCGGAATACCGAGACCAGCGGCAACACGCCGCGCATCGGCGATGTCGGCCCCGGCACAGCACGCCCCGACCCTCCCCCGTGTTGCCCCGTCGTCATACAACTGCAGCGTCACGCCGATCGTTTCGCACCTGCCTTCGACACAAAGAGCGGCGACGACCGACGAATCGACGCCTCCCGACATCGCGACGACGACACGGGTTCCAGGCGGCGGCAGGTCAGGCGCAATCGACATGACAGGCATGTAGACCGGCGCGTGAGGCGATCAAGTCGTTCAGGCTAGCGCAACCATAACGCGTCGCAGTCGTATCTTGTGTGAGAAGCAGGAGGAAGCGATGGGACAGAATAATGCGGCGCTCGCTCTCGATGGCCACGGGCGCCTGCCGCCGGCCAATACGTCGCGTTGGGTGCCGAGCCGCAAGGCCGACGTTGTTCGCGCAATTCGCGATGGTGTGATCGACCGTACCGAGGCGTGCAGCCGCTATGCACTCAGCCTTGAGGAATTATGTCTGTGGGAGCGGGCAATCGACGCCGCTGGCATCGCCGGGCTCCGCGTTACACGGGTTCAGGTCTATCGCGAAGTCTTCGAAGCGAGCCACTAAAGGTACGACATTCGGACGCGGATGCGGTCGCGTTAATCTTATTTACCAACGGCGCGCTTCCCTATACGCTTAGTCATCGGGGCGTGGTTGCCCCGTAGGGCGGGGAGTTGGTTCATGCGCGTTTTGTTGATCGAAGACGACAAGCTGATGGTTCGCGCCGTCACGATGATGTTGAGCGGCGTCGGCGTCGAATATGAAACGGTGACCGAGGGCGAAGCGGCGATCGAGCTTGCCCGGCTATATGACTATGACGCGATCTTGCTCGATCTGACCCTTCCTGATGTTCATGGCTATGAAGTGCTTCGCCGCCTGCGCCTTGCGCGGATTGCGACGCCGGTGATGATCCTGTCGGGGGACAGCGAGATTGCCACGAAGGTCAGCGGCTTCGGCTTCGGTGCCGACGATTATGTCACCAAGCCGTTTCAACGCGATGAACTTGTGGCGCGGCTTCATGCCCTCGTCCGCCGGTCGAAGGGGCACGCCGAATCGATCATCCGCACCGGGACGATGGCGATCGACCTCAACGCCCGCGTCGTCACCGTCGACAATCACCGCGTTGCCCTGACCGGCAAGGAATATTCGATCCTCGAGTTGCTCTCGCTCCGCAAGGGCATGACGCTGACCAAGGAGATGTTCCTGACCCACCTCTACGGTGGCCGTGACGAACCTGAGCTCAAGATTATCGACGTCTTCGTCTGCAAGCTGCGGAAGAAGTTGGCGACCGCTGGCGACGGGGCGGCGACGTGCATCGAAACTGTCTGGGGTCGCGGCTATGCGCTGCGCGATCCCGAAGTTCCCGGCGAAGCGATCAAGGTCGCATAACACGCCGGCAGGGGTGCCACCGCGCGCGGTTCGTGTGACTGTGGCCGATCCGCGGAGCACCCCTAAAGTTCGCAGTCGAACCGCAATGTCGAGACGCGCCGCTTGACCTCGACGGCTAACGCGGTGTCCGGCGACTGGCGAGAGCGCGAACGACGCCACGCAGGGTTCGTACCTCGTGCTCGCTAAAGCCGGGGCGGGTCATCAGGTTGCGCAGCGTCAACCGCGCGACATCGGAACGACCGGGAATAGCGTAGTAATTCGTTGCGCTTAGCTCGACCTCAAGCGCCGCGATCAGGCGCTCGAGTTCCACATTCGCGGCTGGCCCCTCATAGTTAGCCATCACCACATCCGGCGTCGTATCTGCGGACCGAAACCACTCATACGCCGTCAGCAGCACCGCCTGTGCCAGGTTCAACGAGCCGAATGTAGGGCTCACCGGGATTGTCAGGATCGCGTGCGCCACCGCAAGGTCTTCGGTCTCCAACCCCGACCGCTCAGGCCCGAACATGATCCCGCAACGCCCTTCTTCCCTTCGCATCGCCGCCGCCGCGGCGTGCGGCGTCGCAACCGGGCGAGTTAGTGCGCGATTGCGGAGCGTTGTGGCATAGACGAGCGTCAGATCGGCGACGGCATCTGTAACAGTCTCAAAGACTTGTGCCGCTTCGAGAACTTCGTCGGCACCGCTGGCCGACGGTGTGGCATCGGGGTTGGGCCAGCCGTCGCGTGGTGCAACGAGGCGCAACTCACTCAGACCGAAGTTGAGCATAGCTCGAGCCGTCGCGCCAATATTAGCCCCCAACTGCGGCCGGACGAGAATGATCGCCGGCGGCAACGCGCCGCTCACTCGTCTCCGCCGGAGATCCGAGGCAGACGCTCGCCGTCGCCGAGCGCGCCCACGAATGTCTCGAAGTCGCGCGCCTCGCGGAAATCACGGTAAACACTCGCGAATCTGATATAGGCGACGGGATCGAGGGCCTGTAGCCCCTCCATGATCATCTCGCCGACCAGTCCGACGCCAAGTTCGCTCTCGCCCGAAGATTCGAGACGACGGACCACTCCGTTGACGAGGCGCTCGATCCGCTGAGGTTCGATCGGGCGCTTGCGACACGCGATTTCGACCGAGCGCGCCAACTTATCGCGATCGAACACCTCACGACGCCCCGATTTCTTGACCACGATCATCTCGCGCAACTGGATGCGCTCAAAAGTCGTGAACCGCGCGCCGCACGCCGGGCACTGACGCCGACGCCGGATAGCCCCCCCGTCCTCGGTCGGACGACTATCCTTTACCTGACTGTCGTCATTGGCGCAGAACGGGCAACGCATTGCTAATCAGGAATAAATCGGAAAGCGCGCGCACAACGCCCGAACCCGGACGTTGACGGCGTGCTCGACCGTGCGATTAGCTTCGGCACCGTTGGTCGCCAAGCCGTCGAGAACGTCGGCGATCATGTCCGCGATTGCACTGAACTCGGCCACGCCGAACCCGCGCGTTGTCCCGGCCGGCGAACCGACCCGAATTCCTGACGTTTTGGTCGGCGGCAGCGGATCGAACGGAATCCCGTTCTTGTTACAGGTGATTCCGGCGCGCTCGAGAGCTTCGTCAGCGTCGCGTCCAGTCAACCCCTTTGGCGTCAAATCGATCAGCGCGAGATGCGTGTCCGTCCCCCCCGCAATCACCGCACACCCCCGCGCCACCAAACGGGCGGCGAGAACCTGCGCGTTTACGATAACTGCGCGCGCGTAGTCCTTGAATTCAGGGCGAAGCGCCTCGCCAAAGGCGACCGCCTTCGCCGCAATGACGTGCATGAGCGGACCACCCTGAAGACCGGGAAAGACCGCCGAATTGAACTTTTTGCCGAGGGCGTCATCGTTCGACAGGATCATCCCACCGCGCGGCCCGCGCAGGGTCTTGTGGGTCGTCGTCGTCACGACATCGGCAAATGCCAGTGGGCTCGGGTGGACGCCGGCCGCAACGAGCCCGGCAAAATGCGCCATGTCGACCATCAGAAAGGCACCGACGGTATCCGCGATTGCCCGGAACCGCTTGAAATCGATAATCCGCGGATACGCCGAGCCGCCGGCGATGATGAGTTTCGGGCGATGCTCCCGCGCCAGCGCCTCAACCGCGTCATAGTCGATCAAATGGTCGTCGCGGCGCACCCCATATTGCACTGGATTGAACCACTTCCCCGACATCGACGGGGCAGCGCCGTGTGTCAGATGCCCGCCCGCGTCGAGCGACATGCCGAGGATCGTCTCGCCCGGCTTGACCAAGGCGAGCATGACGGCCCCGTTGGCCTGAGCCCCGGAATGCGGCTGAACGTTGGCATAGCTGCAAGAAAACAACGCTTTGGCACGTTCGATTGCGAGCGTTTCAACAATGTCGGACGGCGCACAGCCCTGATAGTAGCGCTTGCCGGGATAGCCTTCGGCATATTTGTTGGTGAATACGGAGCCTTGGGCGTCGAGGACAGCGCGACTGACGATATTTTCCGACGCGATCAGCTCGATCTGGTTTTGCTGGCGGTCGAGTTCCATGGCGATGGCCGCCGCGATCTCGCCCTCGATCGGGTCCGAGAAGAATCCCTCATAACCATAGACTTGCGGGGCGGAGCTCATGCGGTGACCTCGATTTCGGGATGACTTAATTTGGTGACACGGATGGCGTGGCGTGCGCCGCCATAGCTGGTCGACAGGAACTGGCGGACGCAGTCGCGCGCCGTTTCAATCCCGATGATGCGGCTGCCGAGCGCTAAGACGTTAGCATCGTTGTGTTCTCTCGCCAATCGCGCCATCAGGCCATCGGTGCACAAGGCGGCGCGGATGCCGGGGTTGCGGTTGGCGGCGATGCTGATGCCGATGCCGGTGCCGCAAACGACGATCCCGCGCCCTGCCCGACCGCTCGTAATGGCACCAGCAACCGCAAAGCCGTAGTCCGGATAGTCGACGGAAGCCTCTGAATTCGTTCCTAAATCGAGGACGTCGTAGCCCAATTCGTCGATGTCGGTGACCAGCATCGACTTCATGGCGAAGCCCGCATGGTCGGCGCCGAGGGCGATGATTTCACGGGGCATGGCGGCGTCGGCCTGACTTTGAGGTGCTACTATATCTAGTACGGTCGCACGCCGTCGCCAAGCGGAAGCGAATGATCTCCCCCGCGACCATTCCGCGAATGCGGGCGATCACGGGCGCACGGCTAGGTTGCGACCCTCGCGTTTGATTTTGCTCAATGAAACGTCCGTGTCGCCGTCGTATCGATCGGCGAGCATGATGCTCGCGCGTTGACACCGGCCCCGTTAGTGCAATCGCCGATCGAGTTCGCCGATCGCGGCGCTGGTCAGCCGTGCCGCTTCCGCCGGGTCATTGTGGGCGACGATGATGCGGCGGGCGGCGGCGGTGGCGAGGTCGACGGCCTGCGCGCGGACGGCGGCTTCGGCGGTGCGTTCGGCGGCGGCGATTTTGTTTTCGGCGAGCGCAGTGCGACGTGAGATCACCGCGCCGGTTGCGGCATGGGCATCGGCGACGATCGACGCAACTTCGGCGCGCGCGGTCGACAGGATATGTTCGGCGTCGGTCGCGGCGGCAGCAGACTTGGCCTGATACCCCGCCAGCAGCGCCTCGGCCTCGGCGCGCAGTCGCTTGGCCTCGGCGAGGTCTTCGCGGACCTTGCCCGCGCGGCTGTCGAGCGCGTCGGTGATCATCTTCGGCACCTTCACGTACAGCAACAAGCCGACGAAGATGATGAACGCGATGGCGATATAGGCCTCGGCGTTAAGGCCGAGCCACGTCGGGGTGTGGGGCTGCTCGGTGCCCCCGGTGGTCGGTATGCCGGCGATTTCGGGGGTCGGTTCAGCCATCACGGTTCCTTACACGCCGACCGCGGCGGCGACTTCGTCGGCGGCGGGGCGGCGGCCGGTCAGACGCTCGACGATCTCGGCGGTTGCGTCGGCGGCGACACCTTTGAGCGAGACCAGCGCCTCGGCCTGCGCCGCCTCGATCCGCGCGGTGGCGGCGGTGGTATGGGCGGCAAGGTCGGCCTCGACCACCTTCAACCGCGCCGCCGTCTCGGCCGCCGTCGCCTCTTTCGCTTCGGTGGCAACCTTGGCGGCGGCGACGCGCGCGGCGGCAAGGCTGGCCTCATAATCGGCGATGACGGTGGCGGCGCTCGTCTTGGCAAGCTCGGCCGCGCCAAGGTCGACCCCGATGACGTGCGCGCGGCTGCCGACGACGCGCTCGACCTTGGGCAGCGCAGCGCGGACGATCAGATACAGGATCGCAAAAACCGCGATCAGCCAGACGATCTGCGGCGCGGCGACATGGGGATCGAACTGGGGCATCTTGTCTCTCGCTTGCTTCGCCGGACATTGTCAGCCCACCATGGCGGGGACTTACGACCTCAGAACTTCGAGACCGCTCGTCCGCGCCGTCGCGGGGATGACAGGTCAGATCAAACGACGAACAGCAGGATCAGCGCGACGAGGAAGCTGAAAATGCCGAGGGCTTCGGTCACGGCGAAACCGAACAACAGGTTCGGGCGCTGCGAATTCGCCGCCGCCGGGTTGCGAAGTGCCCCCTGAAGGAACAGGCCGAAGATGATGCCGACGCCCAATGCGGCGAGGCCCATCCCAAAAGTGGCGATGCCGGCGCCGATCAGCTTGGCTGCAGTTGCGTCCATTTTCAGTCCCTTAGTGCGGAAGGTTGATTGAATCGTTGAGGTAAACACACGTCAGCAGTGCAAAGACATACGCCTGCACGACCGCGACGAGGAGTTCGAGGGCGTAAAGCGCGACGTTCATCGCCAGCGGCAAGATACCGATGACGGCGAACAGCCCACCGGCGAGACCAAGGCTGACGATAAATCCCGCAAACACCTGAAGCAGAATATGCCCGGCGGTCATGTTGGCGAACAGACGGACGCTGAGCGTCAGCGGGCGCGACACGAACGAGATCAGCTCGATCAGAATGATCAGCGGCAAAAGAATAACCGGCGTCTGTGGCGGCACGAACAGTTCGAAGAAATGTAGGCCGTGCTTGGCGAAGCCGATGCCGACGCACAGCAGGAAGATGAACGCGGCAAAGGTGAAGGTCACCCAGATATGGCTCGTGACCGCGAACGCGAACGGCAGCAAGCCGAGGATATTGGCGAACAGGATGAAGATGAACAGCGCGAAGATGAACGGGACATAGGCGCGACCCTTCGCGCCGATATTTTCATC
>JBBRQR010000012.1:0-21372 GCA_038226115.1 Sphingomonadales bacterium
CGCCATTCAACATGGCCGCCGACGCGCGGATGAAAACCGAGACGGTGGCGATGTACGACCGGATGGACGAATGGTCGGGCGATGCCTCGCCGGGGTTCACCAAGGCGGTGTGGGACTTCATCAAGACGGCGGCAGTGGCGCTGGTGAGCGCGCTGGGCACTTTTTGGACGGCGCGCTCAGCCCTTGAAGATGTTGGTCCGGTGAAAGTGGAGGAAATCAGGATGTGGACGGGCGGACAAGTCTTTCGGCATAAGGAGGGGGTGGCCTCTTCGTAGCAGCCCACCTGCCCGCGCGACCAGATCGTCCGACGACACCAGCAAGCGATTGTCCTTGTCGATCGAAATCAGACCGCGATCGAACATCCAATGCACGGTACCGCTCAACGCGAGACCGTTTCGCGCAAAGTCCGGTCCGCCCGCCGCAACTGGACGGATGTGCGCGGCTTGGACCTCGGGTCTACCGCCGCCATTGACCAGCTTCAGCCCCGAAATCGCGCAGGTGTTGTCGTAAGCTTCACGCACACGCTGAGAAAAGGCGGCATCGCGAAAGGGTCGCGTCTGCACGCGTTCGACCAGCGGCCGAGGGCTCCATTCGAGCGCCTCTTCCGACATCTGATTCAGGGCCTGATCGGCTTGCGCCCAAGGCGCTGTCGGTTGCAGTATGGGAGCGAAGCCGACGGCGAGAATCTGTTCGAATTCGATCGCGGGGATACGGCGGACCGACCAGCCGAATGCACCGGCGTTTGCTGACCCATCCGATTTCGTTAGCGCAGCCTCGAACGTGCGCTCGTGCAGTCGGAAGGGGACAGGCTGATCGAGGTCAAGGTACCCGGAAAGTCGGGCGTAATAGTGCCCCGGTCGCTCGCCGTCAGATTCGACGTCGTCGACATGAGCCATCGCAAAGTAACACTGACGACCGTGGTCGCGCCTCGGCTCGTAATATAGAATCTCGTCGCCGACCGCCTCTCGCATGGCGCGAAGGTATTGTTCCGGAAAGTGATAGCGCGAGTCGGGACGGTCATCGTAAACCGAATTCGACCGGTGGGTCAGGACTAATTTGACCATTCGAAGCTGGTACTAAGTGTGCCTTCGACTTTGAACCGCTCTTTAAGTTGGTCGAGCGCGAGCAGAAGCACGCGCTCGGGGGAAAATCCGGTCATGGCCACATTGGTTGTCAGATATGTCGCGGCCTCGGCGGTTAGACGAAGAAGGTCGGACGGGCGGCGCTTCATCGATTCATCTTAGCGCGTCGGCACCGGCTCCGCCCCTGAATAATCGTAGAAGCCGCGTTTCGTCTTGCGCCCGAACCAACCGGCTTCGACGTACTTCACCAACAGCGGAGCGGGGCGATATTTCGGATCGCCAGTCGCGTCCTGCATGACCCGCATCACGCTGAGCAGCGTGTCGAGGCCGATATAGTCAGCGAGCGTTAGCGGTCCCATCGGGTGGTTGGCGCCGAGCCGCAACCCGGCATCGATGTCGACGACCGACCCGACGCCTTCACCGAGTGCGAAGATCGCCTCGTTCATCATCGGGCACAATACGCGGTTGACGATGAACGCCGGGGCGTCGGCTGCCTCGATCGCGGTCTTACCGACCCGCGCGGCAAAAGCATGCATCACGGTCGCCGTCGCGTCCGATGTCGCCAGCCCGCGAATAATCTCGACGAGCGCCATGACCGGAACGGGATTGAAGAAGTGGACCCCGGTAAAGCGGTCGGGCCGGTCGGTCGCGGCGGCAAGCCGGGTAATCGAGATCGACGAGGTGTTGGTTGCGATCAGCGCCGCCGGTTTCAACCGCGGACACAGATCGGCAAAAATCTTCGCCTTGATGGCCTCGTTCTCGGTGGCGGCCTCGATGACCAGATCGGCGGTGGCAAAGGCCGCCGCGTCGGTGGTCAGCGTGATGCGCGCCAGCGTCGGGTCGACGGCATCAGCGGCGATCGTCCCTTTTTTGACCGCGCGCGCGAGGTTGGCAGCGATTGTGGCTTTCGCCGCCTCGACGCGCGCCATCGCGACGTCGGACAGGATGACGTCGTATCCGGCGAGCGCGGCGACATGCGCGATCCCATTCCCCATCAACCCCGCGCCGATGACGCCGATTACCTGCATGTGAACTTCCTCTGGTGCAGCATCGTCATAGCCAATCGAGCGGGCATCTGCCTAGGGTAAGGGTGGATACGCCTTGGCAAAGCTGAGGGGCAGATCGCGTCTGACGCTCGATCGGTGGCGGCGAGCGCCTGACATATGTTCAGGTAGTTGGGGGGTGGACCGCGCCGTCGGCCTACCGCTTGACCAGCCCGGCCGCGATCAGGCTGCGCGCGGTGTCGACGATCGTCTCGGCGGCGGGGCGCGGGTTCCAGCCGATCCGCGCGCGGGCGTGGCTCGCATCGCCGATGCGGGTCCTGCCGAGTTCGGGGAGCACCAACTTGATTTCGGGGTCGAACAGCGCCGACAGACGGACGAGGAAATTGGGCAGCTTCATTGTCGGCACGCGCTTGGCGCTGTCGGCAAGACGGCTTTTCAGGATCGCGGCGACATCGGCCATTGCCAGCGTCTCGCCCGAGCACAGGAACCGCTCGCCGTCGATCCCCGGCGTCGTCATCGCGGCGACGTGAGCGGCGGCGATGTCGCGAACGTCGCAAATGCCGAAGCTGATCGCCGGAAGTCCTGGAAGCTCGCCGTTCAACATCTTGGTAACGACCGCGAGCGACCCCGAAAAGTCACCGCCGAGCACCGGGCCGAGGACGAGCGCCGGGTTGATCGTGCAATATTCCATGCCGCCGCCATTCGCCGCGACCCAGTCACGCGCGGCGCGCTCGGCGATGGTCTTGGATTTGGCGTAGGCGTTGGTCGCGGGCGACGTCAGGTCGCTCCAGTCGGCCTCGGTGTAGGTCCGGTTCTGCCCGGTCATCCCGTAGTACATCGCCGCGACCGACGATGTCATCACGACGCGCTTGACCCCCGCCGCGTGCGCCGCACGGACCATGCGAAGCGCGCCGTCGCGCGCGGGGACGATCAGTTCGTCGTCGCTTCTGATCGCACCGGTCGGGAGGGGCGAGGCGATGTGCTGAACATAGTCGCAGCCCGCAGCGGCGTCGGTCCAGCCCGCATCGGCGGTCAGGTCGGCGGCGATCAGCGGCAACTGGTCGGCGCTCACCCCAAGGCTCGCGCGGACGGCATCGGCCTTGGCGAGGCTGCGGATCGTCCCGCGCACCGACCAGCCGTCGGCCATCAGCGCCTTGATGACAAAGCCGCCGATATAGCCCGACGCGCCGGTAACGAGGACGGTGCCCTTGGTCATCTGATCCCTTGCTTCCTTCCTGTCACCCTTGCGAAAGCAAGGGTGACAGGACGTTATTACGCCGCCTTCGGTGCCGATTCGCGCACGCCTGCATCGACGTGATCCTCGAACTGCGCGAAATTGGCGACGAACATCCCGACGAGCGCCTTGGCCTTGGCGTCATAGGCGTCCTTGTCGGCCCACGTCTCGCGCGGGTTGAGGATGCGCGGCTCGACCCCGGCAACCGACACCGGCACTTCGAACCCGAAATTGGGGTCGGTACGGAATTCGGCGTCGTTGAGGCTGCCGTCGAGGGCGGCGTTGAGCAGCGCGCGGGTGATGCGGATCGGCATTCGGCTCCCGGTTCCGCCGGTGCCCGCGCCGCCGCCGGTCCAACCGGTGTTGACCAACCAGCAATCGACCCCACCCTTGGCGATCCGCTCCTTGAGCAAATTGCCGTAGACCGACGGGTGGCGCGGCATGAACGGCGCACCGAAACACGTCGAGAAGGTCGCCTCGGGCTCGGTAACACCGATCTCGGTTCCGGCAACGCGCGCGGTGTAGCCCGACAGGAAGTGGTACATCGCCTGTTCGGGCGTCAGGCGCGAGATCGGCGGCAGGATGCCGAATGCATCCGCGGTCAACATGATGACGTTCGCCGGGACCGGGCCAAGGTTGTCGGCGCTGGCGTTGGGGATGAAGTCGATCGGGTAGGACGCGCGGCTATTTTCGGCAAGGGAGCCGTCATCGAGGTCGATTTCGCGGGTGACGGGGTCGATGACGACATTTTCGAGCACCGTGCCGAAGCGCTTGGTCGTCGCATAGATTTCGGGTTCAGCCTCAGCAGACAGGCGAATTGCTTTGGCGTAGCAACCACCCTCGAAGTTGAACACGGCGGTATCCGACCAGCCGTGCTCGTCGTCGCCGATCAATGTCCGCGACGCATCGGCGCTGAGCGTCGTTTTGCCGGTTCCGCTGAGGCCGAAGAACACCGCCGTCCGACCATCGGCCCCGACATTGGCCGAACAGTGCATCGGCATGATGCCTTCGGGCGGGAGAAGGTAGTTGAGGATCGAAAACACCGACTTCTTCATCTCGCCGGCATAGCGCGTGCCGCCGATCAGGATGGTCTTGCCGGTGAAATCGACGGCGACGATCGTTTCGCCGCGACAGCCGTGGCGCGCCGGGTCTGCCCGGAAGCTCGGCAGGTCGACGATGGTGAATTCGGGGAGGAATTCGGCAAGTGCGCTGGCGTCGGGGCGGACCAGCAGCGTGCGGATAAACTGCGAATGCCACGCGAATTCGGTGATGACACGAACCTTGACGCGGTGTTCGGGCTGCGACCCGCCGAACAGGTCCTGGACGAACAGCGTCTCCTTGGCGGCAATCGCGGCGGCGAAATCGGCGCGCAGGAGGGCGAATTGTTCGGGCGTAATCGACTTGTTGGTCTTGCCCCACCAGATGACCGGCTCGGTCACGGCGTCGGACACGATGAACTTGTCGTTCGCCGACCGCCCGGTGTGGGCGCCGGTCGCAACGACGAGCGCGCCGTCCTTCGACAAAATGCCCTCGCCGCGGGCCAGCGCGAGCTCGACCAAAGGCGCGGTTGCGAGGTTCCAGTGGAGCGCTGCGTTCGTCGGAAAGCCGATCGTGTCGAGGCCGTGACGGGAAATGGCAGGGTTCACGGGCGATAACTCCAAGGGGATATGGCACCTTCTATCAGCGCGCCACTTGACGTTTCGCTTACAGTCGACCGGGCAGCGCGTCAAAGTGGAGGCGGCGTTCCGCTTGCCCGCGACGCGGCGACAGGGCAGAGCTAGCGCCTGCTGCGAACCTCAGGCTCCGTATGTCCGCCACCATCGCCCTTGTCGACGACGACCGAAACATCCTGACGTCGGTGTCGATCGCGCTGCAAGCCGAAGGGTTCGTCGTGCGCCAATATGCCGATGGTGCGGCGGCGTTGAAGGCGCTGGTTGAAACGCCGCCCGATCTTGCTGTCCTCGACATCAAGATGCCGCGCCTCGACGGGATCGAGCTGCTGCGGCGGCTGCGCGAAAAGGTCGACGTGCCGATCATATTTCTGACGTCGAAGGACACCGAGATCGACGAGGCGCTCGGCCTCGCGATGGGGGCGGACGACTATATCGGCAAGCCATTCAGCCAGCGGTTGCTGATCGAACGGATCCGCGCCGTCCTCCGCCGCGCCGCGAGCCGTAAGGGGCTGCCGCTCGGTGAGGGCGAGGCGGTGCCGGGACCGGCGATTGTGCGGGGGCGGTTGCGGATGGATCCGGCGCGGCACCGGGTCAGCTGGGATGCGGCAGGCGGCAGCCCCGGGGATGTCGCTCTAACCGTTACCGAATTTCTGATTCTCGAGGCGCTTGCCGCCCGCCCCGGCTTCGTCAAATCCCGTGATCAACTCATGGATGCGGCGTATCACGACGATGTCTATGTCGACGACCGCACGATCGACAGTCATATCAAGCGGTTACGCAAGAAATTCCGCGTCGTCGACCCCGCGTTCAAGGCGATCGAGACGCTCTACGGGGTTGGCTACCGGTTCAACGAAGAGTGATCGTGTCGCCTTAGCATGACAACCAACACGCTCGACCGACGCTTCAGCCTCGCCCCGCGCATTCTGGCGGTGAACGTCTTCGCCATTCTCGCGCTGACCGGGAGCATCTTTTACCTCGATTCGTTCCGCGAGCGATTGATCGAGCAGCGTCGCGCCGAAATGCGGATGCAGGCGGTGCTGATCGGCGGCTTCATGGCGGGAGCTCCGGCTGCGCGCCTGCCCGACCTTGCCGCCCGCTATGGCCGGATCGGCAACCTGCGGCTGCGGGTCTATGATCCCGGCGGCAAGCTGGTCGCCGACAGCTGGCGCACAACGGGATCGACGTTCGAACTGCGCGATCCATCGGGCGACCCATTCCGCCGCGATGTTGCCCGCTTTCTCGACCGGGCAATCGAGGCGGTCGGCTCGTTCCCCGCCATCGGCGACTATGTCGCCCCCGTCGTCGATAACCGCGCCGCATGGGCGGAAGTCATTGCTGCCAGCGCGGGCGCGCGCGCCGCCGACACGATGCGCGCCGCCCCCGACCGGATCGTCATCATCAGCGCCGCCGCCCCGCTACCGTCCGCCACTGCGCCGCCGTTCGCCGCTGTCCAGCTGACGCGTGACACCCGCGACATCACCAGCCTTGTCCGCGTCGAGCGCGCGGCGGTGTTTTATGTCTTCCTGTTCGTGCTGGCGGCATCGCTGCTGTTGTCGACGTATCTCGCATCGACGATCGTCCGCCCGTTGCGCCGTCTGGCGGAGGCGGCGCTTCGCGTTCGGCTTGGCCGTGCCCGCGAAGTGACGGTGCCGCGCTTCAACCAGCGCCGCGACGAGATCGGCCAGCTCGCCCGCGCGCTGTCGGACATGACGCTGACACTGCGCGACCGGATCGACGCGACCGAGGCGTTCGCCGCCGATGTCGCCCACGAAATCAAGAACCCGCTGGCGTCGCTGTCGAGCGCGGTCGACACCTTCGCCCGTGTCGACGACCCCGGCTTGCGGGCACAGTTGCTCGATGTCATCCGCGCCGATGTCGGGCGGATCGACCGGCTGATCACCGATATCGCCGATGCCAGCCGCCTCGACGCCGAACTGTCGCGCAGCCGCTTCGAATCGCTCGACCTCGCCCGCGTCGTTGCTGAACTTGTCGGCGGCTACGTCACCGCCGGGCTCCCGCGCGGGGTGACGGTCGCTTACGAACGGCCACCGACGCCGGTCCGGGTATGGGGCGACGCCGGGCGGCTGGCGCAGGTCGCCCGCAATCTGATCGACAATGCCGCGTCGTTCGCGCCGCCGGGCGGGGTCGTCGGCGTCGCGGTCGGAATAAATGCGCGCGACGCGGTGGTCACGGTCGATGACGGCGGCCCCGGCGTGCCGCCCGATAACCGCGACGACATCTTCCGCCGCTTTTATTCCGAACGCCCGGTGGACGA
Source organism: Sphingomonadales bacterium (assembly GCA_038226115.1). Classification (GTDB taxonomy): domain Bacteria; phylum Pseudomonadota; class Alphaproteobacteria; order Sphingomonadales; family Sphingomonadaceae; genus Polymorphobacter_B. The sequence continues at coordinate 7,269 of JBBRQR010000012.1, forward strand.
GGATTTCGGGCGGCATTCCGGGCTGGGCCTCGCTATCGCGCGAACGATCGTTGAGGCCCACGACGGTACGATCACCGTCGCCGACTCGCCGGTTGCGGCGGGGGCGCGCTTCACGGTGACGCTGGCGGCGCTATGACCGACACCATCCACGCCACCGCAATCGCGATCGGCAATCGCGCCGTCCTCCTCGTCGGGCCATCGGGAAGCGGCAAGTCCGACCTCGCAGTCCGCCTGATCGATCGCGGCGCGGTGCTGATCGCCGACGACCGCGTCGCGCTGACCTGCCACGACGACTATCTTTTCGCCGCACCGCCGCCGGCAATCGCCGGGTTGATCGAGATTCGCGGCGTCGGTGTCGTCGCCCAGCCGCACACCGCGGGGGTCCGCGTCGCCCTCGTCGTCGACCTCGCTAAGCCACCCGACCGCCTGCCCGATCCGGCGTCGCGCGACGTTGTGGGCATTGCCGTGCCCGTCGTCGCGCTCGCCGCGTTCGAGGCGTCGGCCCCGCTAAAAGTCGAACGGGCGTTGACCGCCTTCGGCACGCGCGTACAGACTTGAGACCATGGTCATGTTCGCCCAGCTTGCCGAACTGCCGTCGGCCGCGCCGCGTGCCCTGCTCGTTACCGGCATGTCGGGGGCGGGCCGGACGAGCGCGCTGAAAATCCTTGAAGACCTTGGTTATGAGGCGGTCGACAACCTGCCCCTCAGCCTGTTCGACAAGCTGCTGGTCACCGACGAAGCGAGCGAAGCCGACGGTGCGATCGAGCGCCCGGTCGCGATCGGCATCGATTCGCGGACGCGCGCTTTCGACGCCGATGCGATCGTCGAGCGGATCGGCGACCTCCGTTCAGAGGGGGTCGAGATCACTTTGGTCTTCCTCGACTGCAGCGGGACCGAGCTGACCCGGCGCTTTTCCGAAACCCGCCGCCGCCATCCGCTCGCGCTCGATCGACCCGCCGCCGACGGTATCGCCCGCGAACGCGAGATGGTCGCGCCGCTGCGCCGCATCGCCGACATCGTCATCGATACCAGCGACTATGCGGTCCGCGACCTGCGCCGCGCGCTCGCCGGGCGGTTTGCCCGCGCGGCGGTCGAGGGGCTGACGTTGACGATCCTGTCGTTCGGTTTCGCCCGTGGGCTGCCGCGCGACGCCGACCTCGTGTTCGACATGCGGTTCCTCGCCAACCCGCATTGGGACGCGATTCTGCGCCCGTTGACCGGCGACGACGAGGCGGTCGGGGCCTATGTCGCCGCCGACCCCGCTTTTGCAGCGGCATTCGAGCGGATCTTCGATCTGCTGCTCCTGTTGCTGCCGCGTTACGGCGCCGAGGGGAAGGCGTATCTGACCGTCGCGTTCGGCTGCACCGGCGGGCGCCACCGCTCGGTTTATGTTGCGCGGATGATGGCCGATCGACTGGCGGCGGCGGGCTGGGGCGGGTCGGTCGTCCACCGCGACAAAGGCGCGGCGAGCAGCGATGCGGTCGAAGAACTCCGTGGGCGCGACAGGGCTGGCTTTGACACCGATCCCGCGCTACCGGCGCTTGATTAACTCGGACGTAAGATTGGGAAACGCGTGCCGATGATCGGACTGGTGCTGGTGACGCACGGGCGGCTGGCGACCGAATTTGTCGCCGCGCTCGAACATGTGGTTGGGGCGCAAAGCGCGGTCGCGGCAATCCCGATCGGACCCGACGACGATATGGAGGTGCGCCGCGCCGACATCGCCACCGCGATTCGCAGCGTCGATGCCGGGCGCGGTGTCATCGTCCTGACCGATATGTTCGGCGGCACCCCGTCGAACCTCGCAATCTCGCTGATGGTGCCGGGGCAGGTCGAGGTTATCGCCGGGGTCAACCTGCCGATGCTCGTCCGGCTCGCGTCGGTCCGCGAACGGATGACCGTCGCCGCCGCCGTTGACGCCGCACAGGAAGCCGGGCGCAAATATATCTCGGTGGCGTCGAAGCTTTTGGGCGAGGCGGCATGACCGCTGGACCCGTCACCGTCCTGATCCGCAATAAGCGCGGCCTGCATGCGCGCGCAAGCGCCCGTTTTGTCACCTGCGCCGACGGCTTCGACGCGGCGGTGACGGTGACCAAGGACGGCGCGAGCGTCGCGGGGACGTCGATCATGGGGCTGATGATGCTCGCCGCCGCGCCGGGCGATTCGATCGACATCGCCGCAACGGGGGCACAGGCGGACGCTGCGCTGGCCGCGCTAATCGCGCTCGTCGAAGGGAAGTTTGGGGAGGACTAGCCTCGCCGCAACGCGCGGCGAGGCGTCTCGACCGACCCTAGCGGTAGCGCCAGCCGTTATTGTGGCGGTAACGATGCTGATAATAGCGTCGCCCGTCCCAATAGCCGCGATTACCGTAGTAATGGCCGATCGTCAGGCCCGGCGCGATGACCACGCCGCCGTAGCCCGGGCGATAACCGCCCCCGCCGTAACCGCCGCCGAGCGGACGGCAATGGCCCGCCGGACCACGGAAGAAGCCGCGACCACAGCCGTCGCGCGCCTCGGCCGCCGATACCGTGCCGAGCGCGACGGTGGCGGCGAGAGTCCATGCCAGAATCTTGTTCATACTATTCTCCAACTAACGTTCCGGACGTGAGACGCTGCCCGGGCACCGACTTCCACGATGCTCTAGGTAAACGCCGGTGCGGCCCGCATCCCTCGCTCGCCAACGTCGTTGTTTTCAGTTCATGCAGCGACGGGAAAGCGCAGCAGACGTTCGGGCGTCGCAACGAGCGCCGCCAGCGGTGCCCCAACGGCGCGAATGAACGCCGGGTCGGTGATGTCGAGGCCGCCGGTCAGCGCCCCATAAGCGGGCAGGACGAGCTTCGTCGGCGTCACCGCAAAACACCGCCGGACGACGCGCCGCCCGCGCAGGGTCAGCCGCAGCTTGGGGTGGAAGTGGCCAGAAATCTCAGGGGTCGGGTCGCCGGGGATCGCCTCGTGGCGCAGCATGACGCCGGCAATCGCTGCGGCGATGGCAACGCGCCCGCCGAGTGCAGCAGCGGCGGCATCGTCGTGGTTGCCCGTCACCCACAGCCAGTCGAGGTCGCGTGTCAGCCGCTGCAGCGTGTCGCGCACGGGCGCGGGCAACCGCTCGACCCCGCCGACATCGTGGAAGCTGTCGCCGAGGCACGCAACGCGCGTCGCCCCCGTCGCCGCGAGCGCGTCGATCAGGCAGGTCAGCGTGTCGACACTGTCGTACGGCGGCAGGAATTGGCCGTGGACGCCGTAAAAACTCGCCTTTTCGAGATGAAGGTCGGCGAGCAGCAGCATGGCCTGCGACGGCCAGAACAGCGCGCCGCACGGCTGCGGCACGAACGTCTCACCGGCGAACGAAAGGGCAACGGACATCGGCGGGGTATAGCGCGGCGGACGAGCGCGACAAGGGCCGGGCGTCGCGCTCAATCCAACCGCATCGCCTCACGCACCAAGGCATCGGCCTCGACCAGCAGCGCGTCGTCGGCCGCCCCGAACACACGCTCCTTGCCGACCTCGAGCAGTACCGGCACCGCCAGCGGCGACACCCGGTCCAACGTGCGGTGAACGAGGTGCGTCTGCGACCGTTCGAGCAGCGCCGCGAGCCGCGCGATGTCGGTGATCTTGCTTCGCGCGTCGGACCACGCGGCGGTCAGCAGCAGATGGTCGGGCTCGTGACGGCGGAGGACGTCGTAGATCAGGTCGGACGAGAACGTCACCTGCTTGCCGCTTTTATGCTCCCCCGGATGGACGCGGTCGATCAGGCCGGCGATGACGGCGACTTCACGGAACGAGCGGCGCAGGAACGGCGAGTCGCTGATCCACTGCGCGAGTTCATCCTCGAACACATCCGGCGAAAACAGCGGCTTGGGATCGAGCACCGGGTTCAGCGACCACGTCGCGACCATGTAGTCGCTGCCGACGAACCCCAGCGGCGATAGGCCCGCCTTCTCCATTCGCTGCGTCAGCAGCATGCCCAACGTCTGATGGGCGTTGCGCCCCTCGAAGCCGTAGGCGACCATGTAATGCCGCCCGCCATCGGGAAATGTCTCGACGAGCAGGTCGTCCATCCCCGGCAGGCTCGACCGCAGCTGCTGATAATCGAGCCATTCGTGGACGTCGTCGGGCATCTCCGCCCAGCGTTCGGGACTGTTGAACAGCCCACGCACCCGCCGCGCGAGGTTGGTCGACAACGGCATCCGCCCGCCGACATAGGTCGGGACCCTCGGGTCGCCGCGCCCCAGCTTGACGAACAGGTCGGGCCCGCCGAAGCCCGTCACCTCGAGCACTTGCCCTGCGAACATGAAGCTGTCGCCGATCCGCAGTTGCGACGCGAACCATTCCTCGACCTTGCCGAAGCTGCGTCCGCCCCGCCCACCGGCGCGGCCGTAGGTGACGTTCAATGCCGCCGCCTCGACGATCGTCCCGGCGTTCAAGCGGTGCTGCGTCGCCATGCGCGGGTGGCTGACGCGGTACAGCCCGTCCGCGCCGCGCGTCAGCCGCTTGTACCGCTCATAGGCTTTCAGTGCGTAGCCGCCCGACTCGATGAAGGCGATCGTCCGGTCGAACTCGGCGCGGGGCAATCCGGCATAGGGGGCCGACGACCGGACCTCGGCGTACAGGTTGTCGGGCGCGAACGGCGCGGCGCACGCGCACGCCATGATGTGCTGCGCCAGAACGTCGATCCCGCCCGGGCGGAAGGTGTCGACGTCGAGCTCGTGCGCCGCCACCGCGTCGCGCGCGGCGAGGCTTTCGAGGAATTCGAAGCGGTTGCCGGGAACGACGACGGCTTCCGACGCCTCGTCCATCCGGTGGTTGGCGCGTCCGATCCGCTGGAGCAGCCGCGAGCTGCCCTTCGGTGCCCCCATCTGGACGACCAGATCGACGTCGCCCCAGTCGATGCCGAGGTCGAGGCTCGCGGTCGCGACGATCGCGCGCAGCCGCCCGGTCGCCATCGCGTTCTCGACCTTGCGCCGCGCTTCGGGGCTGAGCGAGCCGTGGTGGATACCGATCGGCAGCGCGTCGTCGTTCTCCGCCCACAGGTCGCGGAAGATCAGCTCGGCGACCGCGCGGGTGTTGACGAAGACGATCGTCAATTTGTGCGCGGCGATCAGTTTGATGACCTCGGCGGCGGCATAGCGGCCATTGTGCCCCGACCACGGAATGCGCCCGTCGGGGACGAGGATGTCGATCACCGGCTCGGCCCCCGGATCGCCCTGCACCAGCCGGACGCTCGCGGCATCGGCATCGGGGGCGAGCCAGCCCTGGTACGCCTCGGGATCGGCGATCGTCGCGCTCAACCCGACACGGCGGAGACCGGGGGACAGCGCGGCAAGGCGGCTCATCGCAAGGTTGAGGATGTCGCCGCGCTTGGTCGTCGCAAAGGCATGGACCTCGTCGACGATGATCGTTCGCAGGCTGCCGAGCATCCGCGCCGCATCGGGGTAACTGATCAGCAGCGACAGCGATTCGGGCGTCGTCAGGAGGATCTGCGGCGGGGTCGCGCGCTGCCGCGCCTTGCGGTCGGACGGCGTGTCGCCGGTCCGGGTCTCGACGCGAATATCGAGACCCATCTCGGCGATCGGGTTGGTCAGATTGCGCGCGACATCGACGGCAAGTGCCTTCAGCGGCGATACATAGATCGTGTGCAATCCGTCGGTCGGGGTCGCGATCAACTCGGCGAGGCTCGGCAGAAACCCCGCGAGTGTCTTCCCCGACCCCGTCGGCGCGACAAGCAACGCGTGCTCCCCCGCCGCTGCCGCCGCCAGCATCTCGCGCTGGTGTCGCCGCACCGCCCAGCCGCGCGTCGCGAACCAGTCGGTCACCTGCGTTGGCAGCGGCGGGGCGGGGATTGGCGGAGCAGGGAGCGGCGCGGCGGTCATGCGAAACCATATAGGAAGGCGGATCGGAAAGGTGTATTAGACTGCTAGCGTACTCGCGACGAAAGAGGCCTGCGATGATCGACCCGATGCACGACAACCTCGCCAACTGGTCGCGCGGACCGATCAAGATGTATTTCAATCGCGCCGACATGCGGCTGTTCGTGCCGAAACACATCGCCTCGTCGGGCTGGACGATCAATCTCGCCCACCCTTCAGCGGCGATGGTGCTTTTGGCGCTGCTGGTTGTGCCGGTCGTGATCGCGGCACTCGCCCCGGCGATTGGCCGCATCTTTCACTAGGCGGCACCCGCGCCCATATCGCAGCGATGGCACTCGGTTCCTGGCTTCAGCCCCATCCGGAGGGAATTTACGTCGCGCCCGGCGACTTCTGGATCGATCCGTCGACGCCGAAGCCGTCGGCGCTCGTCACCCACGGCCATGCCGACCATGCGCGCGGCGGCCACGGCAAGGTGCTTGCGACGCGCGAGACGCTGGCGATCATGGGCGTCCGTTACGGCGAGCAGAACGGCCAGGTCGCGCCGTACGGCGAGCCCGTCCGCGTCGGCGACGTCACTGCGACCTTCGTTCCCGCCGGGCACGTGCTGGGGTCGGCACAGATCGTCCTTGATTATGCGGGTGAGCGGATCGTCGTCTCGGGCGATTACAAGCGGCGCGCCGACCCGACGTGCGCGCGGTTCGAGCCGGTCCCGTGCGACGTGTTCGTGACCGAGGCGACCTTCGGCCTGCCGGTGTTCCGCCACCCCGACACCCCGACCGAGATCGCCAAGATTTCGACCGCGCTGGCGGATAATCCCGACCGCTGCGTCGTCGTCGGCGCCTATGCGCTCGGCAAGGCGCAGCGCGTCATCGCCGAACTGCGCGCGCTGGGGCACGACGCGCCGATCTACCTCCACGGTGCGGTCCAGCGATTGTGCGACCTGTACGTCGAGTTGGGCGTCGACCTCGGCGATCTGCGTCCGGCGGCGGGGGTCAAGGCGGCGGATATGAAGGGCCACGTGGTCGTCGCCCCGCCGAGCGCGCTCAACGACCGCTGGAGCCGGCGGCTGCCCGACCCGATCACGGCGATGGCGAGCGGGTGGATGCGCGTCCGCCAGCGCGCGGTGCAACGGATGGTCGAGCTGCCACTGATCGTCTCCGACCACGCCGACTGGGACGAACTGACCGACACCTGCACCGAACTCGCCCCGCGCGAAGTGTGGGTGACACACGGGCGCGAGGAGGCGCTCGTCCACTGGTGCCAGACGCGGCAGATGCGCGCGAGGGCGTTGGATCTCGTGGGTCGCGAGGATGAGGATGACTGACCAGCGAGTCCGCATTTAGTCGACAAACGCGACTTCGCGTTCGTCGACTAAATGCGGACTCGCGCGCAGTCCGGACGGCGGGTCGGGCGACCTCCCCGCCCGAAGCCGTCCGACGGCGCGGCTTTGCCGCGACGCTCTTCCCTTTCAGGTCGCATCGCCGCCCCTCCGCCGCTACACCACCCCGGTGACCCTCTACCTCCCCATCGCCGAACTGTCGGTCAACTGGCTCGTCATCGTCGGCCTCGGCGGACTTGTCGGCTTTCTGTCGGGGATGTTCGGGGTCGGCGGCGGGTTTCTGACGACGCCGCTGCTGATTTTCTACGGCATCCCCCCCGCCGTCGCCGTCGCGTCGTCGGCGACGCAGATCACCGGCGCGAGCGTGTCGGGGGCGCTGGCGTATTGGCGACGCGGCGGGGTCGACCTCAAGATGGGCGGCGTTCTGATCGCGGGCGGGCTGATCGGCGCAGGGCTGGGGTCGGTCGTGTTTAGCTGGCTCCAGCGGCTTGGCCAGATCGATGTCACGATCAACGTCGTCTACGTCCTCCTCCTCGGCACCGTCGGCGGGCTGATGCTGCGCGAATCGATCCGCACGCTGCGGCGAACGGCGCAGGGGGCGCGCGCCCGGCGGCTACACGCCCATAATCCCTTGATCGCCGCGCTGCCGTGGAAGACGCGCTTCTACACCTCGGGCCTGTACATCTCGCCGCTCGCGCCGCTGCTGCTCGGCGCGCTCGTCGGCATGCTGACGGTCATCATGGGGGTCGGCGGCGGGTTCATTCTGGTTCCCGCGATGATCTATCTGCTCGGGATGTCGGCGAATTCGGTCGTCGGCACGTCGCTGTTCCAGATCGTCTTCGTTACCGCCGCAACGACGGTGCTGCACTCGGTCGAGTCGCAGACGGTCGATATCGTGCTCGCCGGATTGCTCCTCGTCGGCGGCGTTCTCGGTGCGCAACTGGGGGTTCGCGCGGCGCAGAAGCTGTCGCCGGTCCGCCTCCGTCTCGGCCTCGCGCTGATCGTTGTCGCCGTCGCCGTCCGCCTCGCGATCGGCCTCGCGCTGACGCCCGCCGAGCTATTTTCGGTCTTCGGTCCGGCATGACAGGCCTCGCCTGGATTTCGTTGGCCGCAGCCTTCGTCGTCGCCGTCACCCCTGTGCAGCCCGCGTCAGCCGCTGCACCAGTGCGCCTGATCACCGACATCAGCCAGAACCGGATCGACATCGTCTATACGTTCAAGGGTGCCGAGCTACTCGTCTTCGGCGCGATCCAGTATCCGCGCGGCAGCGTGCCCGACGAGCGTCCCGGCCTCGCTATCGTCGTTCGCGGCCCCGCCGAGCCGATCACCCTCCGCAAGAAGGCGCGCGTCGCCGGCATCTGGATCAACACCGACAGCGTCCGCTTCGAAACCGCCCCCGGCTTCTACGCGGTCGCGACATCGGCCCCGATCAAGATGCTGGTCGACGAGCGCAACGCATCGATCTGGGAGATCGGCCTCGATTATCTTCAGCTTTCGCCGACGACCGCCGACAGCGCCGAGGTCGCCACCTTCACCCGCGGGCTGATCGACCTCCGCCGCCGCAGCGGGCTGTGGAGTGAGCAGGAGGGGCGGATCGGCCTGACCCAGAACATCCTGTATCAAGCGCGCATCGCGATCCCATCGGCGGTTCCGGTCGGGGCGTACACCGCCGAAATCTACCTTATCCGCCACGGCAAGATCATCGCCCGCGCGGCGACGCCGATCACGATCGACAAGAGCGGATTCGAACGCTGGGTCTACGTCGCCGCGCAGCAGCATGGGCTGATATACGGGCTGACGGCGGTCGCGCTGGCGCTGCTCGCGGGCTGGCTGGCGGGGTTGGTGGTGCGGCGGAACTGAGGGCGCGGGCGTCGTGGGGCGATAGGGCGTCGCGGCACAGCCGCGCCGTCGGACGGGTTCGGCGATAAAGGCGCGCCGACCCGCCGCCCGGCCTTGCGCGGGTCGGACGTCGCGCCGCGCTGCGCTAAATCTCGACCTGGCTTCCCAACTCGACGACGCGATTGGTCGGCAGCTTGAAAAACTCCATCGCGCTTTCCGAATTGCTCAGCATCCACGCGAAGACTTTTTCACGCCAAATCGCCATTCCGGGGCGGTCGCTGGCGAGCAGCGTCTGGCGCGCGAGGAAAAAGCTGGTGTCCATCATCTTGATTTTCGGCCCGCAATTCTCGACCAGCTTCAACGTCGCGGGGATGTTGATTTCCTGCATGAAACCATAGCGCATGATCATCCGGTAGAAGTTCGACCCCAGCGCGCGGACCTCCATCCGGTCCTCGTCATCGACGAACGGCACCTCGTCGATCATTACGGTCAGGATCAGCACGCGGTCGTGGAGTACCTTGTTGTGCTTGAGGTTGTGGAGCAACGCATGCGGCACGCCTTCGGGCGAGCTGGTCATAAACACTGCCGTCCCCTGAACCCGCGTCGCCGCCGTCGCCGCCGACTTGATGAAAACCTCGATCGGCATTGCGCTCTCACGCAGGCGCAGCATCATCAGATGCCGCCCGCGCGCCCATGTCGTCAGCAAGGTGAAGGCGATCGCGCCGACAAGCAGCGGAAACCAGCCACCGTCGGGGATCTTGGTCAGGTTCGACGCGAAATAAGCCCCGTCGATGACGAGCAGCAGGCCCAGTAGCGGCACCGCCCACCACCGCGGCCACTTCCAGATGTTGAGGACGAGGACCGCCATCATCATCGTCGTGATCGTCATCGTCCCCGTCACCGCAATCCCGTAGGCGGCGGCAAGACTGTCCGAATTGCGGAAGCCGAGGCACAATAGGATAACGAGGATCAACAGCGTCCAGTTGATCATCGGGATGTAGATCTGTCCCGCCGATCGCGCGCTCGTATGAACAATTTTCAGGCGCGGCAGGAAGCCGAGCTGGACCGATTGCTGCGCGACCGAGAACGCCCCCGAGATCACCGCCTGGCTGGCAATGATTGTCGCCATCGTCGCGAGGATCACCAGCGGCAGCCGCAGGAAGTCAGGGGCCATCAGATAAAATGGGTTCTGCGCCGTCGCTGGTTCGCCGAGCATCATCGCACCTTGGCCAAGGTAACCGAGCATCAGCGCCGGCAGGACGAGGTACAGCCACGCCGCCGAAATCGGCTTTCGCCCGAAATGGCCCATATCGGCGTAAAGTGCCTCCGCCCCCGTCACGGCGAGGACGATCGAGCCCAGCGCAAGAAAAGAGAGCAGCGGATTGTCGAGGAAGAACAGCACCGCCCAATGGGGTGACAGCGCGACGAGAATCGCTGGATTCGAAACCAGCTGGACGACACCGAGGCTGGCGATCACCGCGAAATAGAACAGCATCACGGGTCCGAACAGCGCGCCGACTTTTGCGGTCCCCCGCGATTGGAAAACGAACAGGCCGATCAGAATGATGATGGCGATCGGCAGGACGAGGCGGTGCATTGCCGGTTCGACGATCGTCAGCCCCTCGACCGCCGACAGGACCGAAATCGCCGGGGTAATGATCGCGTCGCCAAAAAACAGCGCCGTTGCCAATACGCCGAGCAGGACAAGATAACGCGACCGTCCGGCCCCCGGCGACAGGCGCGAAATAAGCGCGAGAAGGGCCATCGATCCGCCCTCACCCCGGTTGTCGGCGCGCATGACAATGAAGACGTACTTGACCGTCACCACCATGATCATCGTCCAGAAGATCAGCGAGATGACGCCAAACACGTGGAGCTGATCGATCGGCAACGGATGTTCGCCGACGAAAACCAGCTTCATCGCATACAGCGGGCTGGTACCAATATCGCCAAACACGACGCCGACCGCGCCGATCGCAAGCTTGGTGAAGCTGTCGGTGCCATGGGCATCGGCGGAAGCGTGCGGCGATCCGGCAAGGGCAACCGCTGGATCGGCGTCGCCCGTGGGCAAGGCATTGGCATCAGGGATCATTGCGGGCGGGCGGTTCGTCGAATCGAGTTCACGCGGGGATCACCCATGCTATGGCAAGCGGCGCGCACTATCACGCCCGATTGTGCGCCGCAACGTGGCGGGCCGCGACGCTTCAGGCTATAGCGCGGCTCCGTCAGACGCGAAGGACCTGATATGCACGTTGGCGTTCCCAAGGAGATCAAGATCCACGAATATCGCGTCGGCCTGACGCCGCCGTCGGTCGCCGAACTGACAGCCGCCGGCCACACGGTAACGGTCGAGACTCAGGCTGGTTGCGGCATCGATTTCACCGACGACGATTATGTCGCGGTCGGGGCGATGATCGCCCCCGACGCGGCGCGCGTTTTTGCCGCCGCCGACATGATCGTCAAGGTCAAGGAGCCTCAGCCCGCCGAGTGCGCGATGCTCCGTCCGGGGCAGGTATTGTTCACCTATCTTCACCTCGCCCCCGACCCCGATCAGGCCAAAGCGCTAATCGCGAGCGGCGCGACGTGCATCGCCTATGAAACCGTCACCGACCGAACCGGCGGCCTGCCGCTGCTCCGCCCGATGTCGGAAGTTGCGGGGCGGATGAGCGTCCAGGTTGGCGCGCATTATCTGGAGAAGGAGCAAGGTGGGCGCGGTATCCTGCTCGGCGGCGTCCCCGGTGTCGCGCCGGGGCGGGTCGCGATCCTCGGCGGCGGCGTGTCGGGGGTCAACGCGGCGCAAATGGCGGTGGGTTTGCGCGCCGACGTGACGATCTATGACATCTCGACCGCCCGCCTCGCCGAGATCGACGATATGTTCGAAGGCCGCGTCAAAACGGTGTTCAGCAGCAAGGCGGCGATCGAGGCGGCGGTCGCGAGCGCGCACGTCGTCATTGGCGCGGTACTGATCCCCGGTGCCGCCGCGCCTAAGCTCGTTACCCGCGAAATGCTCAAGCTGATGAAGCGCGGCTCGGTCCTTGTCGACATCGCGATCGACCAGGGCGGGTGTTTCGAGACGAGTCACGCGACGACGCATCAGGACCCGGTCTACGTCATCGACGGCATCATCCATTACTGCGTCGCCAACATGCCCGGCGCGGTCGCGCGGACCTCGACCTTCGCGCTCAACAACGCGACGCTGCCGTTCGCATTGCGGCTGGCAAAGCTGGGAGCCGAGGGCGCGATGGCTGCCGACCCGCACCTTGCCGCCGGGCTGAACGTCATGGCCGGTCAGATCCGCCACGCCGCCGTCGCCGAAGCACTCGGCATGGCGTTCGTCGCGTGAAAATCGGCTTTCTGCTTTTCCCCGACATCACCCAACTCGACATGACCGGGCCGGCGCAGGTCCTGTCACGGATGCCGGGCGCGACCTTGTACTTCGTCGCGAAATCGCTCGAGCCGGTGATGTCCGATTGCGGGCTGGCGTTGGTGCCGACGGTGACGCTTGCCGATTGCCCGCCGCTCGACATCGTCTGCGTCCCCGGCGGCTATGGCACGACCGCGCTCCTCGATGACGATGTGGTCCTCGACTGGTTGCGCGCGCAGGCGTCGACCGCGAAGTTCGTTACCAGCGTCTGCACGGGGTCGCTCGTCCTCGCCGCCGCCGGATTGCTCGACGGCTACCGCGCCGGTTGCCACTGGGCGTGGGGCGATCAACTTGCGGGGTTCGGCGCGACGTTCGTCAAGGAGCGAACCGTCATCGACCGCAATCGGATTACGGCGAGTGGGGTCACCAGCGGGATCGACTTCGCTTTTCGCCTAATCGAGCAAACCCACGGGCGCGATGTCGCCGAGGCCATTCAGCTCGGCCTCGAATACGACCCGCAGCCACTCGGTGGCGGAACCCCGGCGACCGCGCGCCCCGAAATCCTGGCGATGGTCGAGGCGGTCTACGCCAAGCGCCTCCCCGCCGTCCGCGCGGCGACCGAAGCCATTGTCGCCAAACGGCGGGGCGGCTGATGTAACCTGCGTCGCTGCGGCACTTCGAGACGAGGCTGGACTCGCTTAGTGAATCGGCGATGACGTTTGCTCCGACCCGCGCCGCTGGCCTCGACACTCTCGCTGCCTTCGTTTCGTCCGCCGGTCGTCGATACGCCGAGACGCGCAACTTCGATTACGGCCCCGACGACCGCACCAACGTGTCGCTGCTGTCCCCTTACCTGCGGCACCGGCTGGTTACCGAAGCCGAGGTAGTGGCAGCGGTGCGGCACGAACATTCGGCGGCGGCGGCCGAGAAGTTTCTACAGGAAGTGTTGTGGCGGACTTATTGGAAGGGTTGGCTGGAGCTGCGTCCATCGGTGTGGAACCGGTATCGCGCCGAGGTCGCCAGCCTGCACCAGCAGTCCGGCGGCTGGCGAGCGGCGTACAATCGTGCGATCTCAGGCAATACCGGTATCGACTGCTTCGACGCTTGGATCGATGAACTGGAGGAATACGGTTACCTCCACAACCACGCGCGAATGTGGTTTGCCAGCATCTGGATCTTTACCCTGCGATTGCCGTGGCAGCTTGGCGCCGACCTTTTTTACCGGAAGCTTTACGACGGGGACCCGGCGTCGAACACGCTATCGTGGCGCTGGGTCGCTGGGCTGCAGACTGCCGGGAAAACCTATCTTGCAACCCGCGAAAACATCGCCCGCTACACCGGCGACCGCTTTGCCCCGACCGGGTTGGCGACCACAGCCACGGCGTTGACCGAACCGGTGACCGCAGCGCAGGAATTGCCGCCGATGACGTCGCCGCCGCCGGGGCGAGCGGGCTTGTTACTAACCGAGGACGACTGTCACGCCGAGAGCCTTGCCCTTGGCGCAACGCAGGTCGCGGCGGTGGCGAGCGCGGTGGTTGCCGATGCCCGCGCCGTGACGGTCGAGGATTTTGCTGCCAGTGCCTTGACCGATGCCCGCGACCGAGCTGCACTGCATTTTGCCGCGCCAGCGGAGATGCTACCCGGTCTGACAGCGGCAGCTGTGCGCGATTGGGCGCAGCGCCGTGATGTGACGTC